>NZ_CP151946.1:35000-97500 GCF_038592935.1 Bacillus sp. FSL K6-1560 | reverse complement strand
ACCTTCCGATACGGCTACCTTGTTACGACTTCACCCCAATCATCTGTCCCACCTTCGGCGGCTGGCTCCTAAAAGGTTACCTCACCGACTTCGGGTGTTACAAACTCTCGTGGTGTGACGGGCGGTGTGTACAAGGCCCGGGAACGTATTCACCGCGGCATGCTGATCCGCGATTACTAGCGATTCCAGCTTCACGCAGTCGAGTTGCAGACTGCGATCCGAACTGAGAACAGATTTGTGGGATTGGCTTAACCTCGCGGTTTCGCTGCCCTTTGTTCTGTCCATTGTAGCACGTGTGTAGCCCAGGTCATAAGGGGCATGATGATTTGACGTCATCCCCACCTTCCTCCGGTTTGTCACCGGCAGTCACCTTAGAGTGCCCAACTGAATGCTGGCAACTAAGATCAAGGGTTGCGCTCGTTGCGGGACTTAACCCAACATCTCACGACACGAGCTGACGACAACCATGCACCACCTGTCACTCTGCCCCCGAAGGGGACGTCCTATCTCTAGGATTGTCAGAGGATGTCAAGACCTGGTAAGGTTCTTCGCGTTGCTTCGAATTAAACCACATGCTCCACCGCTTGTGCGGGCCCCCGTCAATTCCTTTGAGTTTCAGTCTTGCGACCGTACTCCCCAGGCGGAGTGCTTAATGCGTTAGCTGCAGCACTAAGGGGCGGAAACCCCCTAACACTTAGCACTCATCGTTTACGGCGTGGACTACCAGGGTATCTAATCCTGTTCGCTCCCCACGCTTTCGCTCCTCAGCGTCAGTTACAGACCAGAGAGTCGCCTTCGCCACTGGTGTTCCTCCACATCTCTACGCATTTCACCGCTACACGTGGAATTCCACTCTCCTCTTCTGCACTCAAGTTCCCCAGTTTCCAATGACCCTCCCCGGTTGAGCCGGGGGCTTTCACATCAGACTTAAGAAACCGCCTGCGAGCCCTTTACGCCCAATAATTCCGGACAACGCTTGCCACCTACGTATTACCGCGGCTGCTGGCACGTAGTTAGCCGTGGCTTTCTGGTTAGGTACCGTCAAGGTACCGCCCTATTCGAACGGTACTTGTTCTTCCCTAACAACAGAGCTTTACGATCCGAAAACCTTCATCACTCACGCGGCGTTGCTCCGTCAGACTTTCGTCCATTGCGGAAGATTCCCTACTGCTGCCTCCCGTAGGAGTCTGGGCCGTGTCTCAGTCCCAGTGTGGCCGATCACCCTCTCAGGTCGGCTACGCATCGTCGCCTTGGTGAGCCGTTACCTCACCAACTAGCTAATGCGCCGCGGGTCCATCTGTAAGTGGTAGCCGAAGCCACCTTTTATGTTTGAACCATGCGGTTCAAACAACCATCCGGTATTAGCCCCGGTTTCCCGGAGTTATCCCAGTCTTACAGGCAGGTTACCCACGTGTTACTCACCCGTCCGCCGCTAACATCAGGGAGCAAGCTCCCATCTGTCCGCTCGACTTGCATGTATTAGGCACGCCGCCAGCGTTCGTCCTGAGCCAGGATCAAACTCTCCGATAAAGTAGTTTGACTGACTACGCACATCGCTGTGCGATTTTTAAAAACTGAATTAACAGGTACGTTTTGTCTTGTTTAGTTTTCAAAGATCATTTTGTTTGCTTGCTTTGTTAAAGCAACTTTCTTAGTATACAACGTTACTTCTTCAAAGTCAACAACTTTTTAAAAACTTTTGGTGGAGCCTAGCGGGATCGAACCGCTGACCTCCTGCGTGCAAAGCAGGCGCTCTCCCAGCTGAGCTAAGGCCCCATAAAAAATGGTCGGGAAGACAGGATTCGAACCTGCGACCCCATGGTCCCAAACCATGTGCTCTACCAAGCTGAGCTACTTCCCGATTTCCCATCTATTCTATTAAAAGATATGGCGCGCCCGAGAGGAGTCGAACCCCTAACCTTTTGATCCGTAGTCAAACGCTCTATCCAATTGAGCTACGGGCGCAAAACATAATGCCGAGGGCCGGACTTGAACCGGCACGGTAGTCACCTACCGCAGGATTTTAAGTCCTGTGTGTCTGCCAATTCCACCACCCCGGCGTGGATGGTATAGTTGGAGCGGAAGACGGGATTCGAACCCGCGACCCCCACCTTGGCAAGGTGGTGTTCTACCACTGAACTACTTCCGCAGACAGGATGTCCAGTTTTTCTAACTGTTATCCTATATAATGCGGGTGAAGGGACTTGAACCCCCACGTCATAAAGACACTAGATCCTAAGTCTAGCGCGTCTGCCAATTCCGCCACACCCGCGTAAAATGGTGAGCCATGAAGGACTCGAACCTTCGACCCTCTGATTAAAAGTCAGATGCTCTACCAACTGAGCTAATGGCTCTTCTACAAGAGACTTGAGTATTATATCATATAAAAGTGGTGCCGGCAAGAGGACTTGAACCCCCAACCTACTGATTACAAGTCAGTTGCTCTACCAATTGAGCTACACCGGCATAATGGTGGAGGATGACGGGCTCGAACCGCCGACCCTCTGCTTGTAAGGCAGATGCTCTCCCAGCTGAGCTAATCCTCCATAATTGCACTAACGTGCAATTGCTTGGCGGCGTCCTACTCTCACAGGGGGAACCCCCCGACTACCATCGGCGCTGAAGAGCTTAACTTCCGTGTTCGGTATGGGAACGGGTGTGACCTCTTCGCTATCGCCACCAAACAAATTGAGAGTGTTCTCTCAAAACTAGATAACAGGTGTGACATCATTCAAAAATATGGTTAAGTCCTCGATCGATTAGTATCTGTCAGCTCCATGTGTCGCCACACTTCCACCTCAGACCTATCAACCTGATCATCTTTCAGGGATCTTACTTCCTTGCGGAATGGGAAATCTCATCTTGAGGGGGGCTTCATGCTTAGATGCTTTCAGCACTTATCCCGTCCGCACATAGCTACCCAGCGATGCCCTTGGCAGAACAACTGGTACACCAGCGGTGCGTCCATCCCGGTCCTCTCGTACTAAGGACAGCTCCTCTCAAATTTCCTGCGCCCGCGACGGATAGGGACCGAACTGTCTCACGACGTTCTGAACCCAGCTCGCGTACCGCTTTAATGGGCGAACAGCCCAACCCTTGGGACCGACTACAGCCCCAGGATGCGATGAGCCGACATCGAGGTGCCAAACCTCCCCGTCGATGTGGACTCTTGGGGGAGATAAGCCTGTTATCCCCGGGGTAGCTTTTATCCGTTGAGCGATGGCCCTTCCATGCGGAACCACCGGATCACTAAGCCCGACTTTCGTCCCTGCTCGACTTGTAGGTCTCGCAGTCAAGCTCCCTTGTGCCTTTACACTCTGCGAATGATTTCCAACCATTCTGAGGGAACCTTTGGGCGCCTCCGTTACCTTTTAGGAGGCGACCGCCCCAGTCAAACTGCCCACCTGACACTGTCTCCCCGCCCGATAAGGGCGGCGGGTTAGAAGGTCAATACAGCCAGGGTAGTATCCCACCGATGCCTCCACCGAAGCTGGCGCTCCGGTTTCCAAGGCTCCTACCTATCCTGTACAAGCTGTACCAACATTCAATATCAGGCTGCAGTAAAGCTCCACGGGGTCTTTCCGTCCTGTCGCGGGTAACCTGCATCTTCACAGGTACTATAATTTCACCGAGTCTCTCGTTGAGACAGTGCCCAGATCGTTGCGCCTTTCGTGCGGGTCGGAACTTACCCGACAAGGAATTTCGCTACCTTAGGACCGTTATAGTTACGGCCGCCGTTTACTGGGGCTTCAATTCGCACCTTCGCTTACGCTAAGCGCTCCTCTTAACCTTCCAGCACCGGGCAGGCGTCAGCCCCTATACTTCGCCTTACGGCTTCGCAGAGACCTGTGTTTTTGCTAAACAGTCGCCTGGGCCTATTCACTGCGGCTCTCTCGGGCTTGCACCCTAACAGAGCACCCCTTCTCCCGAAGTTACGGGGTCATTTTGCCGAGTTCCTTAACGAGAGTTCTCTCGATCACCTTAGGATTCTCTCCTCGCCTACCTGTGTCGGTTTGCGGTACGGGCACCTCTCACCTCGCTAGAGGCTTTTCTTGGCAGTGTGGAATCAGGAACTTCGCTACTATATTTCGCTCGCCATCACAGCTCAGCCTTATGGGAAACGGATTTGCCTATTTCCCAGCCTAACTGCTTGGACGCGGATATCCAATACCGCGCTTACCCTATCCTCCTGCGTCCCCCCATTGCTCAAATGGTGAGGAGGTGGTACAGGAATATCAACCTGTTGTCCATCGCCTACGCCTTTCGGCCTCGGCTTAGGTCCCGACTAACCCTGAGCGGACGAGCCTTCCTCAGGAAACCTTAGGCATTCGGTGGAGGGGATTCTCACCCCTCTTTCGCTACTCATACCGGCATTCTCACTTCTAAGCGCTCCACCAGTCCTTCCGGTCTGGCTTCACAGCCCTTAGAACGCTCTCCTACCACTGTTCGAAGAACAGTCCGCAGCTTCGGTGATACGTTTAGCCCCGGTACATTTTCGGCGCAGAGTCACTCGACCAGTGAGCTATTACGCACTCTTTAAATGGTGGCTGCTTCTAAGCCAACATCCTGGTTGTCTAAGCAACTCCACATCCTTTTCCACTTAACGTATACTTTGGGACCTTAGCTGGCGGTCTGGGCTGTTTCCCTTTCGACTACGGATCTTATCACTCGCAGTCTGACTCCCAAGGATAAGTCATTGGCATTCGGAGTTTGACTGAATTCGGTAACCCGGTAGGGGCCCCTAGTCCAATCAGTGCTCTACCTCCAAGACTCTTACCTTGAGGCTAGCCCTAAAGCTATTTCGGAGAGAACCAGCTATCTCCAGGTTCGATTGGCATTTCACCCCTACCCACACCTCATCCCCGCACTTTTCAACGTGCGTGGGTTCGGGCCTCCATTCAGTGTTACCTGAACTTCACCCTGGACATGGGTAGATCACCTGGTTTCGGGTCTACGACCACGTACTCATGCGCCCTATTCAGACTCGCTTTCGCTGCGGCTCCGCATCTTCTGCTTAACCTTGCACGGGATCGTAACTCGCCGGTTCATTCTACAAAAGGCACGCCATCACCCGTTAACGGGCTCTGACTACTTGTAGGCACACGGTTTCAGGATCTCTTTCACTCCCCTTCCGGGGTGCTTTTCACCTTTCCCTCACGGTACTGGTTCACTATCGGTCACTAGGGAGTATTTAGCCTTGGGAGATGGTCCTCCCGGATTCCGACGGAATTTCACGTGTTCCGCCGTACTCAGGATCCACTCAGGAGAGAACGAAGTTTTGACTACAGGGCTGTTACCTCCTATGGCGGGCCTTTCCAGACCTCTTCATCTACCTCGTTCTTTTGTAACTCCGTACAGAGTGTCCTACAACCCCAAGAGGCAAGCCTCTTGGTTTGGGCTAATCCCGTTTCGCTCGCCGCTACTCAGGGAATCGCATTTGCTTTCTCTTCCTCCGGGTACTTAGATGTTTCAGTTCCCCGGGTCTGCCTTCTCATATCCTATGAATTCAGATATGGATACCACTCCATTACGAGTGGTGGGTTTCCCCATTCGGAAATCTCCGGATCAAAGCTTGCTTACAGCTCCCCGAAGCATATCGGTGTTCGTCCCGTCCTTCATCGGCTCCTAGTGCCAAGGCATCCACCGTGCGCCCTTTCTAACTTAACCGTTAAAAAGAATCACTATGTGATATCTTGTGTTACTAATTGAATGTGATGTCTACTGTTATCTAGTTTTCAAAGAACACGTTTCGAAGGAATGATCCTTCAAAACTAAACAAGACAGGGAACGTTCTGTTTATAAGACCCAAGGTCTTATATTCCGTATAATATCCTTAGAAAGGAGGTGATCCAGCCGCACCTTCCGATACGGCTACCTTGTTACGACTTCACCCCAATCATCTGTCCCACCTTCGGCGGCTGGCTCCTAAAAGGTTACCTCACCGACTTCGGGTGTTACAAACTCTCGTGGTGTGACGGGCGGTGTGTACAAGGCCCGGGAACGTATTCACCGCGGCATGCTGATCCGCGATTACTAGCGATTCCAGCTTCACGCAGTCGAGTTGCAGACTGCGATCCGAACTGAGAACAGATTTGTGGGATTGGCTTAACCTCGCGGTTTCGCTGCCCTTTGTTCTGTCCATTGTAGCACGTGTGTAGCCCAGGTCATAAGGGGCATGATGATTTGACGTCATCCCCACCTTCCTCCGGTTTGTCACCGGCAGTCACCTTAGAGTGCCCAACTGAATGCTGGCAACTAAGATCAAGGGTTGCGCTCGTTGCGGGACTTAACCCAACATCTCACGACACGAGCTGACGACAACCATGCACCACCTGTCACTCTGCCCCCGAAGGGGACGTCCTATCTCTAGGATTGTCAGAGGATGTCAAGACCTGGTAAGGTTCTTCGCGTTGCTTCGAATTAAACCACATGCTCCACCGCTTGTGCGGGCCCCCGTCAATTCCTTTGAGTTTCAGTCTTGCGACCGTACTCCCCAGGCGGAGTGCTTAATGCGTTAGCTGCAGCACTAAGGGGCGGAAACCCCCTAACACTTAGCACTCATCGTTTACGGCGTGGACTACCAGGGTATCTAATCCTGTTCGCTCCCCACGCTTTCGCTCCTCAGCGTCAGTTACAGACCAGAGAGTCGCCTTCGCCACTGGTGTTCCTCCACATCTCTACGCATTTCACCGCTACACGTGGAATTCCACTCTCCTCTTCTGCACTCAAGTTCCCCAGTTTCCAATGACCCTCCCCGGTTGAGCCGGGGGCTTTCACATCAGACTTAAGAAACCGCCTGCGAGCCCTTTACGCCCAATAATTCCGGACAACGCTTGCCACCTACGTATTACCGCGGCTGCTGGCACGTAGTTAGCCGTGGCTTTCTGGTTAGGTACCGTCAAGGTACCGCCCTATTCGAACGGTACTTGTTCTTCCCTAACAACAGAGCTTTACGATCCGAAAACCTTCATCACTCACGCGGCGTTGCTCCGTCAGACTTTCGTCCATTGCGGAAGATTCCCTACTGCTGCCTCCCGTAGGAGTCTGGGCCGTGTCTCAGTCCCAGTGTGGCCGATCACCCTCTCAGGTCGGCTACGCATCGTCGCCTTGGTGAGCCGTTACCTCACCAACTAGCTAATGCGCCGCGGGTCCATCTGTAAGTGGTAGCCGAAGCCACCTTTTATGTTTGAACCATGCGGTTCAAACAACCATCCGGTATTAGCCCCGGTTTCCCGGAGTTATCCCAGTCTTACAGGCAGGTTACCCACGTGTTACTCACCCGTCCGCCGCTAACATCAGGGAGCAAGCTCCCATCTGTCCGCTCGACTTGCATGTATTAGGCACGCCGCCAGCGTTCGTCCTGAGCCAGGATCAAACTCTCCGATAAATGGATCACAGGTTAAGTTCACCGCATCCTGCGGCGACACCTGTGTGACCTGCATCGTGCAGGCCCTAGTTTGACTGACTACGCACATCGCTGTGCGATTTTTAAAAACTGAATTAACAGGTACGTTTTGTCTTGTTTAGTTTTCAAAGATCATTTTGTTCACTTCGTTCAAGCGACTTTATTATTATAACTCGTTGACTCAGTGAAGTCAATAACTTTTTTTGAAGTTCTTTTTTTCGTTATCGCCTTGTTTAGCGGCAACGAATAATAATATACCACCTAGTAAATAATAGTGCAATAGTTTTTTTGAAGAAATACTAAGGAATTTAAAAAGAGCGGCATCCTTTCTCTATGGAGGATACCGCTCTTCTTTATTAGCGTTGTCTCATTTGCGGGAATAACAGCACATCGCGAATAGAAGGGGCATTCGTCAGCAGCATAACCAGACGGTCGATACCGATGCCTAAACCTCCTGTTGGCGGCATACCGTATTCCAGAGCTTCAACAAAGTCTTCATCCATTAGATGAGCTTCATCATTACCGGCTTCACGCTCTTTTAATTGCGCTTCAAAGCGTTCTCTTTGATCAATAGGATCATTCAGCTCTGTAAACGCGTTGGCATGTTCACGGCCAACGATAAACAGCTCAAAACGGTCTGTAAAACGCGGGTCCTCAGGGTTTTTCTTAGCAAGAGGAGAAATTTCTACAGGATGCCCGTAAATAAACGTTGGCTGAATAAGCGTTTCTTCAATTTTTTGTTCGAAGAATTCGTTGATGATATGGCCTACTGTCATAGAGTCTTTAATTTCTACTCCATGTTCTTTTGCATATTCACGCGCCTGTTCAACAGTAACCTCTTCCCAGAAATCAACGCCGGTCGCTTCTTTGACTGCGTCAACCATATGGATTCTTTTCCACTCCGGTTTAAGGTCGATTTGCTCTTCCCCGTATTGAATCGTAGTTGTGCCAAGCACTTCTTGGGCGATATGAGCGACAAGGTTTTCAGTTAAGCTCATGATATCTTTATAGTCCGCATATGCTTCATATAACTCAATCATTGTAAATTCAGGGTTATGTCGTGTAGAGACACCTTCGTTACGGAAAACACGGCCGATTTCATATACTTTTTCTAAACCGCCGACAATTAGACGTTTTAGGTGCAGTTCGATAGCAATACGCATATAGAGTGGAATGTCTAACGCGTTGTGGTGAGTGATAAACGGACGTGCAGAAGCTCCCCCAGGAATGCTGTGCATTGTAGGTGTTTCTACTTCTAAGTATCCATGATCATCAAGGTATCTTCTCATAGCTTGAATGATCTTGCTTCGTGTAATAAACGTATGTTTGCTGTCTGGGTTTACGATAAGATCCAGGTAGCGCTGACGGTAGCGCTGCTCAACGTCTTTTAAACCATGGTATTTGTCAGGAAGCGGACGAAGCGCTTTTGTCAGCAATTCAAAGGAAGTTGCTTTAACAGACAATTCGCCTACATTTGTTTTGAAGACTTTTCCGGTTACGCCGATAAGATCACCGAGGTCAGAAGACTTGAAGATTTCATATTGGTCGTCACCGACACTGTCTTTTCTTACGTAGATTTGGATTTGGCCTTCTAAATCCTGAAGATGGGCAAAGCCGGCTTTTCCTTTGCCGCGTTTTGTCATCATGCGGCCTGCGATTGTAACTTCAATCGCTTTTTCTTCCAACTCTTCTTTGGTTAGATCTTGATATGCCGAAATAACTTCTTGAGACTGATGAGTTCTTTCAAAACGTGCGCCGAATGGATCGATGCCGTTATCTCTCAGCTGATTCATTTTATCGCGTCTGACTTGCAGCTGATCATTCAATTCTTCATGGTTATGCTCTTCTTGACTCATTGTTATCACTCCATTACAGATATTGTTTCATGAAAAAAGCAGAAAAACTGCCAGCGTAAAACTAGCAGTGAGCAGCAAATAGAGGTGAGTATTATCCTACTTTTGCATTTTGAAGCTCTTTTGCCTCAACTTCAACCGTAAATGCATCTAAAAGCTGTACAAACTCTTCTCTCGTCTCGCAATGATTGATTTCATTACGAACGTTCGCATTGCCTTTCACGCCTTTCAGATACCATGCAGCATGCTTTCTCATTTCTCTTACCGCTACGGTTTCACCTTTTAAGTCAATCAGGCGGTCAAGATGCAGTTTGCATACGGCCATTTTTTCGCGTACTTGCGGCTCTTCTTTTAATTCACCTGTTTCAAGATACTGAACCGTACGGTAAATCATCCACGGGTTGCCCAATGCAGCGCGTCCGATCATGACCCCGTCTACTCCTGTCTCATCGAGCATACGCTTAGCATCCTGCGGTGTCTTAACATCGCCGTTTCCGATAACCGGAATCGATACTGATTGTTTTACTTCTTTGATGATATCCCAGTTTGCCGTTCCTTCGTACATCTGCACTCTCGTACGGCCGTGAAGCGCAACTGCTTTACCGCCCGCACGTTCTACAGCCTGTGCATTTTTCACTGCGAAAATGTGGTCTTCATCCCAGCCCATTCTCATTTTCACTGTAACTGGTTTATTAACAGCATCCACTACTGCAGAAACCATTTCGTAAATCTTATCAGGATCGAGAAGCCATTTGGCTCCCGCATCGCATTTTGTAATCTTCGGCACGGGACATCCCATGTTAATATCAATGATATCAGCAGTTGTGTTTTGGTCTACAAACTTCGCCGCTTCCACAAGGGTTTCCTTTTTTCCTCCGAAAATTTGAAGGCTCAGTGGTTTCTCACGTTCATCAATATAAAGCATACCCATTGTTCTTGCATTGTTGTAAAGGATCGCTTTGTCACTGACCATTTCAGCGCATACCAATCCGGCTCCGAATTCCTTTACAGTCAATCTGAACGCAGAGTTGCAGACACCAGCCATAGGTGCGAGCACAACCCGGTTTTTCAATTGAATATCTCCGATTTTGAACAATTTTTCTCCTCCTTTCATTTGTTCTATTTTTCTGGCGGCGCCAATTCGTCCGCACTTATATTTAAAACATCTGCTGCATCTTGAATGATGGCAGCTGACGGCAATCGGTTTCCGCGTTCAATTTCGCCGAGAATAGAAACTGATATACCTAATGCTTTTGCAAATCCTTCTTGAGTATAACCTTTCAGCTTTCTGAATGCACGAATTCGTCTACCCCAGATTTCTGCTTCCATACTCTTACACCTTCTTGGTCTGTTTCGGCGCTTGTAGCCTCTTTTTCAACCTGCTGGCAAATTTCCGCAAGCGGCGCAAGGACAAACAAACGCTCATACATTCTCGGATGCGGAACAATTAGTTGCTCTGTTTCAATATTTTCACGATTAAATAACAAAATGTCAAGGTCTGCCGTCCGCGGCCCCCATCTTACTTCCCTTGTTCTGCCTAATTCATTTTCTATCTGCTGCGTCAGTTCAAGGAGTTCAAAAGGGTTCAGTGATGTCTTGATTTCAACAGCCATATTCAAAAATTGAGCTTGATCTTCGTATCCGACCGGGTCAGTTTCGTAAATAGACGACACTTTAGTGACTGTCACCGCAGCATGCTGATGCAGTAAAGCCACTGCTTGCCTTAAATACGTTTCTCTATCTCCAATATTAGATCCAAGTGCAATATAAGCTATGTTGTTCATGACTTTTTTCTCGTAATTTCAATTGCTACTGATTTATAGTGTCCGGGAATTGGCGGGTCTGGCTTAATCACTTTCACCGTACATTGCTGAACAGGCTGAAATTTTTCGAGAACAATGCCAGCAATACGTTCCGCCAGCGTTTCTACCAATTTTACAGGCTCCCCTTCCACGATATCTTTACATACGTGATAGAGCTCAGCATAGTTGATCGTTTGCTCAAGGTCGTCTGTTTGTCCGGCTTTGCTTAAATCCAGCTCAGCGGTTAAATCGACTTTAAACCGCTGGCCAAGTTTGTTTTCCTCTTTGAACACACCGTGATATCCGTAAAACTCCATACCTTCTACATAAACTTTATCCATGGTGCACCCCTCCCTTATTCAGCATCGCGTCCATCATTTTCGCCATTCTGGCAATTTGCTTTACATCATGGACCCTGACAATGTCACAGCCTTTTTGAATGCCGAGACACACAGTCGCGCCTGTGCCCTCAGCCCGCTCCTCAGGCGGAAGATCCAGAACACGTCCGATGAATCTTTTTCGGGAGGTTGCCAGAAGAACCGGATATCCCAATCCGCTGAAAATCTCTAGTTTGTTCATCACTGCCAAGTTATCGTGATAGGTTTTCGCGAAACCGATACCGGGATCAAGAATAATGTTCTTCTCGTCTACTCCGGCCTCAACAGCAATTTTTACACTCTCCATTAAGTCCGACAGCATATCCGGCAATAAGTCATTGTAGTTTCTTTCAGGGCGGTTATGCATGAGAACAATTGGAACATTATGATCAGCTGCAACGGAAGCCATCTTCGGATCATGTTTGGCTCCCCAAATATCATTGATAATGGATGCACCGGCTTTCACTGCTTCATCTGCGACAGAAGCCTTGTACGTGTCTACAGAAATAGGAACACCAAGCTCTTTCGTAATCCGCTCAATCACCGGAATGACTCTGGACATCTCCTCATCCTCAGATACGCACTCAGCGCCAGGCCTTGTCGATTCCCCTCCGATATCAATGATATGGGCACCATCATCGATCATCTCTTCCGCGTGCAGCAGCGCCTTGTCCAAGCTGTCATATTTTCCGCCGTCCGAGAAAGAGTCAGGCGTTACGTTTAAAATTCCCATCACCAGCGTCTTCTCTTTATATGATAAAGCGCTGGGCTTAGTGTGGATTACTTGTGTTTGATCTATTGTGTGCTGCGCCATGCTCTTCCTCCCTTTTCATACATCATGTTCTTTATTTCTTTTTTGTATAACAATTGAAGAGCGGAGGTTGCTTCTCCGCTTTGGCTTCCATAGTTTACTTCTTCTATTTTAGTAAACGGGATGATTTCAAGAACCGAGTTCGTCATCCACGCTTCGTCAGCTGTCAAGAGAGCTTCTAGCTCATATCGGCCCGTTTTGAGCTCCAGGCCGATATTCTTTGCATTTTCTATGATAAAACGTCTCGTGACGCCGTCCAGAATACCGGTATCAAGCGATGGCGTATAGATACAGCGACCTTTTCTCCAGAAGACATTAGATATGATACCCTCTGCAACAACTCCATCCTCCGTTAAGAAAATTCCCTCGACACGCGGATCATTTCCAATTTCCCGTTTCGCATACATATTATTTAGATAATGATGAGATTTTAACCGGAACGATCCCTCAGGAGTGTTTCTCCGTATCGATAAAACCTTCCCTTCTTTTTGCAAAGGAAGGTTTTCTGGTTTCAGCTGATTCACAAAGCATAAAATGGTCGGCTTATCGTACGTCTGGGCGACAAAGCCTTTATCGCTGATCCCCGCTGATATGTTCAGTCTGACGCGGGCATTGCCATCCTTGATATTATTTAGCTTAAGCAGCTTGTCCAGCATCTCAAGGATCTCATGCTTTGAAACAGTATATTCGATTTGCAGGTCCTTAAGCGCTCGTTCAAGCCTTTCTATATGCCAATCAAGCAAAAACGGACAGCCTTCGTAGAGCCTGAAGGTTTCGAAAACACCGATCCCATATAAAAACCCATGGTCAAAAGGAGAAAGAACTGCATCTTTCTCCTCCATATACCGGCCGTTCACATATATCATCACGCAATAACTTCCTTGCGATATGTCTCAATAAAATTTCTGAGCATTTCTTTCCCAAAGGAGGTCATAATAGACTCTGGGTGAAATTGCACGCCCTCTATCGGGAGGTCATTGTGGCGAATAGCCATGATTTCTCCTTCTTTCGTTTGTGCTGTTACTGTAAAACAGCTTGGCAGCGTCTCAGGTTTTACGATCAGCGAGTGGTATCGCGTCGCAACAAGGGGGTTTTTCAACCCTTCAAAAATGGTCTTGCCGTCATGCTCGATATCCGAGGTTTTCCCGTGCATAAGCCGTTCTGCCCTAACAACATCACCGCCGAACACTTGTGCGATGGACTGATGTCCGAGACATACACCGAAAATAGGAATTTTCCCTGCGAAATGTTTAATTGCTTCGAGACTGATTCCCGCCTCATCAGGGCTGCACGGTCCGGGAGATATCATCAGAAAGTCCGGAGACAGTTCTTCAATTTCTTCGATTGTGATGCTGTCATTGCGTTTCACAACCAGCTCTTCCCCAAGCTCGCCCAAATACTGTACCAAGTTGTACGTGAATGAATCGTAGTTATCAATCATTAAAATCATTTCTCCGCTCACCTCATCTAATTTTTGTCTCTTCTTTGCTCAGCTCTAATGCTCTTTGCATCGCAAAAGCTTTTTTGAATGATTCCTTGTATTCGTGCTTCGGAACAGAATCAATCACAACTCCTGCGCCGGACTGCATAAATGCCTGCCCTCCGGTTGCATAAATGGTTCGAATGACGATATTAAACTGCAGATCGTGATTATATCCAAACCATCCTATAGATCCAGTATAAAGCCCTCGGCGTGTCGGCTCAAGTTCTTCTATAATTTCCATCGTTCTTACTTTCGGTGCACCAGTAATGGTTCCTCCGGGAAACACAGCATGAATAATATCTACAGCGTCATACCCATCCTGCAGTTCACCTTGGACATTAGACACAATGTGCATCACATGCGAGTATTTTTCAATTGCCATGAATTCATTTACGCGCACAGACCCGTAACGTGATACTCTTCCCAGATCATTTCGCTCAAGATCAACCAGCATGACATGTTCCGCGCGTTCTTTTTCATTGTGTATCAATTCGTTTGCAAGCGCCTCGTCTTCTTCATTTGTTTTCCCTCTGGAACGGGTGCCCGCAATCGGTCTCGTCTCTAATAGCTTGCCCTTTTTGCTGACAAGCAGTTCAGGCGATCCGCAAATGATCTGAAAATCAGGTGTTTCTAAATACGCCATATAAGGAGAAGGATTTACTTCTCTCAAGGTTTTGTAAATTTGATATGGGTGGACAGACAGTGACTGTGACTGCCTTATTGATAGATTGACTTGAAACACATCTCCGCTGGCAATGTATTGTTTGATTTTCTCTACAGCTTGTGAGAACCCATCCTCGGTAAATGGCGCCGCGAAAGAACCATCTGTTTCAGGGTTCATCTCTCGCGAAGAGACAGCGGGAAGCTCAGTCAGCCACATCTGCTCTAACTCAGATAGCTTCACATCCGCTGTTTCATGATCAGAACCATTAACATGAGTAATCAGCCATAGAGACTCTTCTTGATGGTCATAAACTGCTATATCATCAAAAACAAGAAAATAAATATCTGGTGTTTCTAGATCATCTAATGAGAGCATTTTAAAATTTTCAATGTACCGTGCGTAATCATAGCTGAGAAACCCGATTGCCCCGCCTTGAAAGTCAGGGAACTCATGATTCGTTTCTGTTTCCAGCGTTTTAAACCAGCTGTGGAAGGCCCGTAATGGATCACCTTCTTTAAACAGCATCTCATCACCATGCTTAATTGTAGTTATTCCGTCTTTTCCTTTCACAGTCGCAATTGGATCAAGACCGGCTATACTATATCTGCCGCCTCTTGCACTTTCGAGAAGTACATGATGTTTCCGGGATTGCGCAAGTTTCTCAAATTGTTGTAAGAATGAGTCTTTTTGAAAAGGTACTTTTTTGCCTGCCGGTCTGCGTTGTGCCATTTGTATCATTCCTCTATTTTCTTTTTTACTTGTTTTTAATTGTAAAGCAATGTTGTTAGTGAAAAAAGTGAATTTCTCTTCCAAGAATAACATTCGTCGCAGACATGGCATATTTGATGCACGAAATATAAAAAAACTCCCGGCGGACCGGGAGTTTTGGCTTTTTTTAATCGAATTGATACAGCGGCGTGCTTAAATAACGTTCGCCGTTACTTGGAATGATGGCCAATACTTTTTTGCCTTTTCCGAGTTTTTTTGCTACTTGAAGAGCAGCATAAATTGCCGCACCTGATGAGATGCCTCCGAGAATTCCTTCTTCACGTGCAGCTCTGCGGGCATATTCGAATGCTTCTTCATTCTTCACAGGGAAGATTTCATCATATACTTCAGTGTTTAAGATGTCCGGCACGAATCCAGCTCCGATTCCCTGAATTTTGTGGGGGCCTGGTTTTCCTCCTGAAAGCACTGGGGAATCTGACGGTTCAACAGCGTAAATCTTGATGGAAGGGTATGCTTCCTTCAGCACTTCACCCGCTCCCGTAATCGTTCCGCCCGTTCCGATTCCGGCTACAAATGCGTCAAGCTGGTCATCACCGAATTGCTCAACGATTTCTTTACCAGTTGTTTGGCGGTGAATTTCTGGGTTAGAAGGGTTGTTAAACTGCTGCGGCACAAAGTATCCGTGCTTTTCAGCAAGCTCTTCAGCTTTCTTAATGGCGCCTTTCATGCCTTCCGCACCAGGAGTCAGCACAAGTTCAGCACCGTATGCGCGAAGAAGGTTGCGGCGCTCCATGCTCATTGTATCAGGCATAACCAAAATGGCTTTTAATCCTTTAGCAGCAGCAACCATTGCAAGCCCGATTCCAGTATTTCCGCTTGTCGGTTCAATGATTGTATCACCGGCTTTTAATTTTCCTTCTTTTTCAGCAGCTTCAATCATGGCCAAACCGATACGATCTTTTACACTGCTTCCAGGGTTCATGTATTCAAGTTTTAGATATACATCCGCACTGTTTTCATCTGCAAGGCGATTTAATTTAACGATTGGCGTATTCCCAATTAATTCAATAATGGAGTTTGCTACACGTACCATTCTCGACACCTCAATTTCCGACTATTTGTATTGGTATTATGTATATAATCTATCAATTTCAAAATTTTTTGTCAATCACTTAGTACTTTTTTCCCCATAAAACCAAGATACATCGGCTTCTTTCCAAAGTGTCTTAACTGTCGCTTTATCACCTAGCTGATCCATTGCGATTTGCCGTCTGATCTGGCCCTTTACTTCATCAAATGAGAACGTTCTTGCCTTTAGTTTTTCTTTCAGCTGGATAATGGCATATCCGTTGCTGATCTTTATTGGTTCCTGAGACCATTCATCCTCTTTGAGTGTTTTCGCCTCTTCAATGTATGCTGATGGAATGTTGTCTGATGCCTCTGTGACAAAACCTAAATCTCCGCCGTATGGTGATGTATATCTGTCAGTGGATCTTTCGGCAGCGACTGCTTCAAAGCTTGATCCGCCTTTCAGTTCTTTCAGGACTTCTCTCGCTTCTTCTTCATCTTTTACAACAATGTGCCGAATTCGATACGAATCATCAAACTGATATAGTTCCTTATTTTTATTATAGAATGATTCCAATTCTTTGTTTGAGATATCGATATCCCTTGTTAACAATTCCTCAAGGAGGATATTATAACGAATTTGGTCTTTCCACTCTTTCTCCGTCGTATGTTCATCTTCGTAAAAGGAATTATTGACCGCTTTAATCAGCAAAAACTCACGATCAACTTCGCTTTTGGATATTTTAAGGTTGTTCTTTTTAGCCAGCTGCTCAACAACTCGGACATTGATCATATCTTCAAGCGTTGACTTACCATACTGATCTTCCATTTCTTTTAGCCATTCTTCTCTTGTCACACTCTTGCCCCCGATAGTCGCAATAGACTCACCGGATGACGATGCGCCGGCTTGGGATTTCGTCAGCGTATATGCAACAGCAATACAGCAAACCAACAGCGCCCCTAAAATAATGGTCCAGATTGTTCTTGATTTCAAACCTGCTTTCAGCCCCTTTTCTCAAATTAAAAACCCGCTAAAGAGCTTAGCGGGTAGTTTGGTCACGAAGCCCTTCCAGCTCTTCTTTTGTAAATAAGTACTTTTCATTACAAAAATGGCATACTGCTTCGGCTTGTCCATCTTCTTCTATCATATCTTGAATTTCTTTTTTGCCTAGTCCTAAAATGGCTGTTTCGAACCGTTCTTTTGAACAAGCGCAATGGAATCTGACAGGCATCGTTTCCAAAATCTCAGGTTTCTCGCCTAGGACTTCTTCTAAAATTTCTTCTGGTGTCAGCCCTTTTTGGATGAGCTTAGAAATCGGCTCTACTTGAGATAGACGCTGTTCAATTTTTGTGATTGTTTCATCATCTGTTCCCGGCATCAGCTGAATAATAAAGCCCCCTGCCGCAAGAATGGTATTGTCAGGATTCACGAGCACACCTACGCCCACTGATGAAGGAACCTGCTCAGATGATACAAGATAGTAAGTGAAATCATCGCCTAATTCTCCTGAAACGATTTCTACTTGTCCTGTGAAGAACTCGCGCAAACCTAAATCTTTTACGACACTTAACGTTCCGTTTGTTCCAACCGCACGTCTGACATCAAGCTTGCCTTGTTCATTTAAATCAAAATGAACTTGCGGGTTAGAGACATAGGCTCTGACTTCTCCTTTGGCATTGGCATCAGCTACAATAGCTCCGATCGGACCTCCGCCCTCGATTTTCACGGTCAGCTTATCATCGCCCTTCAGCATAGCGCCGAGCATAAGTGAAGCTGTCATTGTGCGGCCCAATGCAGCGGACGCTGTCGGCCACGTACCATGGCGTCTCTGCCCCTCATTTACCATATCAGTCGTTCTCGCTGCATAAGCCCGAACTTTTCCGTCATACGCAAGTGCTTTTACTAAATAATCCATTACTAAACCTCCTATACACTTCCTACGCGGTTTCTTTCATAAATCAATTCCAGCCCTTTTAGGGTTAAGAATGGATCAACGATGTCTATACAATCTGATTCGTTCGCAATAAGCGGCGCCAGGCCTCCTGTCGCAATGACCTTTGGTTCCTGTTTTGCCTGCCATTTCATTCGCTTAACGATTCCTTCCACTTGGCCGACATAGCCAAATAAAATCCCAGATTGCATCGCGCTAACAGTGTTTTTTCCGATAATATTGTCGGGCCGGGTGATTTCGATACGCGGAAGCTTTGCTGCACGCGAGTAAAGCGCCTCTGTCGAAATTGTAATCCCAGGGGCAATCGCCCCGCCCATGTATTGTTTGTTTTCATCAATATAGCAGTACGTTGTGGCGGTTCCGAAATCGACAACAATTAATGGATTGCCGTACAAGTGTATCGCAGCGACAGCATTTACGATTCTGTCTGCCCCCACTTCTTTCGGATTATCATATTTTATATTTAAACCGGTTTTCATACCTGGACCAACAATTTGCGGCTCGATATGAAAGTATTTTGTGCACATTCTTTCTAACGCAAACATGATTGGCGGCACTACTGACGAAATAATAATGCCATCTATCTGTTCAAACATAAGCCCGGAGTGATCAAATAAGGAGCGCAAAATCATCCCAAACTCATCTTCTGTTTTATGCCTGCTTGTTTCTATACGCCAGTGATATTCTAATTTTCCATCATGATATACACCAAGTACAGTATTGGTGTTCCCCACATCGATAACCAGTAACAACCTCTATCACCACTTTTGAATAGTTTCTCTACTTTACTTTTTACAAACATTCTACAATACCATACACGATCAGCGGCTCATTTGTAAACAAATCGATACCAGAATTGGATGATTGTAAAAGCCGCACCTGAGCACATCATTTACATAAAAAAACTGCCAGCGTCAGCCGGCAGTTTTTTTAGAAAGAAAGCGAATTACTCTTTCGTATCGTCTTTCTTTTCTTCTGTTTTTGTCAGAATGTTTACTTTCACATCATCGTTCTTTTCATCATCTGAGAAATTACGCTCAGGTAATGTTCCATGATCGATAAGGTGTTTGATTTGTTCAGCGTCAAGCGTTTCAACTTTCAGAAGCGTTTGGGCAATCAATTCAAGCTTGTCACGATTTTCAGTCAGGATTTGTTTCGCACGCTCATAACATTCTTTGATGATGCGCTGAATTTCCTGATCAATTTCGTAAGCGATTTGATCACTGTAGTTCTGTTCGTTGTTGAAATCACGGCCTAAGAATACCTGACCGCCCTGAGACTGTCCAAATTGCAACGGTCCCAGTTTTTCTGACATACCGAATTCCGTAACCATTCGTCTTGCAATATTCGTCGCACGCTGGAAGTCATTGTGCGCCCCTGTGCTGACTTCACCGAAGATAATCTCTTCAGCAACACGTCCGCCCAAGAGGCCGACAATTTTATCAAGCAGCTCCGGCTTTGTTTGGAAATAACGGTCTTCTCTTGGCAGCATAACAGCATAACCGCCAGCCTGGCCCCGAGGAACAATCGTTACTTTATGAACCATATCTGCCTCATCTAAAACGAGACCGATAACGGTGTGTCCGCCTTCGTGATAAGCCACGATATTGCGTTCTTTCTTGGAGATAACGCGGCTCTTCTTAGCGGGTCCGGCAATTACACGGTCCGTCGCTTCGTCAATATCACGCGCATCGATTTTTTTCTTGTTTTGACGAGCCGCTACAAGCGCAGCTTCATTCAAGAGGTTTTCTAAGTCAGCGCCCGAGAAGCCTGGTGTTCTCATGGCAATTGATTTTAGGTTAACCGTTTCATCCAGCGGTTTGTTTCTCGCATGGACTTTCAATACAGCTTCACGGCCAATGACATCTGGACGGTCCACTGTAATTTGACGGTCAAAACGTCCCGGACGAAGTAAGGCTGGGTCCAAGATGTCCGCACGGTTCGTCGCAGCAATGATGATAATTCCTTCATTAGCGCTGAATCCGTCCATTTCAACAAGCAATTGGTTTAGCGTCTGTTCACGTTCATCGTGTCCACCGCCGAGACCAGCGCCACGCTGGCGTCCGACTGCGTCAATTTCATCAATGAAGATCAAACAAGGCGCATTCTTTTTCGCATTTTCAAACAAGTCACGCACACGGGAAGCACCGACCCCTACAAACATTTCAACGAAATCAGATCCGCTGATGCTGAAGAAAGGTACGCCGGCTTCTCCTGCACAAGCCTTGGCAAGCAATGTTTTACCGGTACCCGGAGGTCCGACTAAAAGCACGCCTTTCGGTATTCTGGCGCCGAGCTCGGCAAACTTGCGGGGATCTTTCAGAAACTCAACAACTTCAACAAGTTCTTGCTTTTCTTCGTCAGCCCCTGCAACGTCTTTAAATTTGACGCGTTTCTTTTCCTCTGTATACAGCTTCGCTTTACTCTTGCCAAAGTTCATGACACGGCTGCCGCCGCCTTGAGCCTGATTGAGCAGGAAGAAAAACAGAATAAAGATAATGACAAATGGGATGATGGTCGTCAGGAACGTCACCCATCCGCTTGTTTCTTGCGCGGGCTCAACCTTTACGTCTGTCTTTTTCAAAGCGTTAAATATCTGGTCTGCTCCCTTTCCTTCAGGAACATGAGTCAAAAAGTATTGATCTTTGTCGTAGTTTTTCAGCTGCCCTTTTACCTCATAAACACCTCTGACAGGCTGAACCGATACGCTATCAACTTTCCCGTCATCCAGGTTTTTGATGAACGTACTGTACGACATATTTTCTGTTTTCGGATTTGAGGTCTGGAAGTAGCTCACAACCCCGATTACTACTAATAAAATAAGTAAATAAAAAATGGTATTACGGAAGACCCGATTCATTCCTTACCTCCTCCCACAGTAAGCACAACTATGTTCAATAGTACCATAGAAAATCATTCCAATACAAACAATAACCATCTCGGAAGCAGGCTGCCGATCAGCTTTCATAAACTGCCGGTTTTAACACTCCGATATAAGGCAGATTGCGATAGCGCTCAGCATAATCAAGTCCGTAACCCACTACAAACGCGTCAGGAACTTCAAAACCGACAAAGTCTGCTTTGATGTCCGCTTTTCTTCCGCTCGGTTTATCCAAAAGGGTAACAATCTTAATTGATTTTGCTTTACGGTATCGGAAGAGCTCTACGAGATAACTTAAGGTTAACCCACTGTCGATGATATCTTCAATAATTAAGATGTCCCGGCCCTCTACAGATGTATCCAAATCTTTAATGATTTTTACTTCTCCAGAAGAAACCGTAGAATTTCCGTAGCTTGATACATCCATGAAATCCATTTCCAAATATGTATCAATATGCTTGATAAGATCCGCCATAAAAGGAAGTGCTCCTTTTAACACACCGATTGCCAACGGAAATGTATCTTGATACTCGCTCGTTAATTCTGCACCTAACTCTTTTACTTTCTTTTGTATCTCTTCCTCTGAGATCAGTACTTTCTCGATATCATGTTTCATCATGATTTTGCTTGCCCCCTACACTTTTCATGCTGTCTATATTGTAATACAATGCGGTCGCTGTTTGGAATCACAAGATCTTCAAAAATTGATTTTTTCAAGCCAGGTATCCAGATAATTTCACCGCTTGCGTCCGTCACAATCGGCCAGTTGTCTCTTTCTTGGAGAGGCAGTTTCTTATCAATAAATATATCCTTTACCTTTTTTGAGCCGTTCATCCCTTTTAGTTTGATCCGGTCTCCAGCTTTTCTCGTCCGGATTGTTAAGGGAAACCGCACCTTTTTTTCACTTGTGATAAAAACAGCATTCCCATGTTCTTCAGGCGAGTCCGCATAATGCTTTGCCTCTATCAGATATCCATTAGGGAGTACTGCCGTTTCATCAGCAGCTCCGCTAATTTGGTATTCAAAGGGAACATTTTTGCACTGCCATTGTTCAAATGTAAACAAACATGTCTGATATGATTTGACCACCTTCAGTCCTTTCGGAAAGTCCAGTACTCCTGAAGGACTGCCATTTTCCGCCCAATCGAGAAACTGCTGAATGTGATGGGCTGAAAAGGATGATGGAACGTTTTCATAAAGATAGTTTAATATTAGTTGAACTCCTCTTCTTTGTAAAGGCATCGGGAGGGCAAGCAATTGAGAGGAATTGATTTCAACTGATGTATTAGACTGGCTTGTGATTACTTTATTCATTTCATCTTTCGTTAATGACTGTAAGAATTGCTCATCTTCCGTCAGTGCTTCACTCACTTTCTGAAACCTTTTATGCACATCCGGAGATTCCTGCTTCAAAAACGGGAGCACTGTTTTTCTGAATCTGTTTCTTGTGTAGTCATCTTTGGCGTTGCTTTCATCCGTCCGGTAGCTCAAGCCGTTTTCACGGCAATAGTGAAGGATCTCTTCCTTTGTAATGGGTAAGAACGGCCTGATGATCCGCCCCGTCCCAAAACGTCTAACCGGCTGCATTCCCGCAAGTCCCGTTCCAAGCGTACCCTTAGCCAGTTTCATAAGCATTGTTTCAACCTGGTCATCACCATGATGCGCAAGAGCCAGATAGTCCGCTTGGTGCTTCGACATGATTTCCTCAAAAAACTGGTAGCGGCAATCGCGTGCTGCAGCCTGCTTATTGAGTCCTTTTTCCTGTGCATATGCGGTTACATTGATTTGAGCCGTTTCGCACACGAGCTGTTCAGCTTTACAATAAGCTTGGACAAAACGCATGTCCTCCTCGGATTCCGCACCTCTGAACCGATGGTCAACGTGAGCTGCAATAACATTCGCTGAACGGCCGCATAACGTATGCAACACGTGAAGAAGAGCCATTGAGTCCGGACCGCCGGAAACGCCTACAATGATTGTCGCCCCTTTTAACGTAAGATTGTGTTTGTTTAAAAAATCTTTGACACTTTTCACAATGTCCTCCTCACAATGAGCAGGTATTTTAAAGATATTCATATCCTAACACTTTCAACCCCTCCAAGCAAAGAAGAAGCATAGGCTCTGCAGTTTGCGCCATTCAGATTAAGAAAAAGATAATATAGGCGAAATAAAGCGCTAAAACACTGATCACGATAAGCGTTGTTTCAAATAACCCCCCCGACTTAGCCGGTTTCTGTTTTGGGGTATATCGCGTCTTCGTTATTTTTCCTTGGCGCGGTATTTGCTGTCTTTGTCGTGTGGCAGGCTGCGGTGATGCTTTTATAGGCTGTTTTTTTTGTGATGCTTTTTGCCCCGCGTCTAGCATATCCTTTTTCATTTCATCTGCGGATTGATAATCTCCGTTCAAGGCTGAAAAAAGCGCTTTTTTATACTTTTGAAGCAGCGGGTTTCCTTCGATGAGAGACCTAAGCTGTTCTTTGGGCTGGTTCGTTTTCTTAAATTCTTTTTTATGCACACTGTTGATCATAATCATGGCAACTGCGAACAGATCATAGGATGGCTCTGCCTTTCTTGTTCCATACCCCCAATAGCCTCTGTCATAAAACTCCGTATACTCTTTTATCGCCCGGCCTTCCTTTGTCGTGCCGCCCACATCAATGCAGCGGATCCTTGCGGGCGGACCAGTTACGATCAGATTATCAGGTTTAAGATCGCCGAATATCCATCCTTGCTGGTGAAGCACCGATAAGCTGGATAACAGCTGAATCATTAATACAGGTATCCACTCTGCTCCTTTATCACTGACATACTTCAAAAGCAGCGGCCCTTTTATGTATTCCATTGCATAAAATGAAACTTTCGTATTGGCACTGGGAATATAGGCATCATCCGTATCAAAAAAAGAAGGCCCCATCGTAACGGACTGGGCCTTTGAGAAAGATTTCAAGACATTCACTTCAGAAGTAATAGACAGGCTGTCATCACTCACCTTTAAGGCAACATGTCCATCTGATGCTTCTGCCAAATACACAATTCCATTGGCCCCTTTACCAAGCTGTTTACGCAATGTATAAGTGTTTCCATTCCACTTGCCTTTGATTGTCGTACCCGGCTTGAGGCTACATGCCAAACTCGTCAAAGCGTCGTTCATCATCTGCCAGCATGCCCCTTCTTGAGCGTATTTTTTCAAACTGCAGTGTCGCTTCACGAATCGCCGGACCTGTCGGCGTGATGCCGCCTGTCGAAAGCTTTGCAAAGAGTGTGGAAAGAGATTGCAGCTTCGGTGTCCAGTTCAGCACAAGCTCGACCTCTTGTTTTTTCCCGGGAAATATACACATCGCAAATTCGTTATTCCCAATTCGGGAATTGAGGCTTACAGACAAATCAATCAGCGCCTCTTTTACTGTTGGAAGCTTTGGCGCCATACTTGCACTTGTATCAACAAGAACCAAAACCTGAAGATGCACCGTTTCTCCAAGCTCGTCTACCACTTCCATGACTTCTCCGCGTTTTTCCGGAGAAAGCTCTTCCATTTCCACATTCTTTCCGAGAATCTGTTTCAGTTCTTGATTGACTACACCTTGTAAGGTTTGCGTCATCGCTTTTTTTGTTACCATTTGAACAGTTTGTGAAAGCTGAGATGCATAAACGACTTGATGCACGCCTCCTCCGGCAAGTGCAATCCCTTCGACTTCCTTCATTGCCTCAGGGTCAATTTGATTTTCTTCCATTATACCAATGACATTTACCGTAATCCCCTGCTCTTTAGCAAAAGCAGCCATTGCAAGCGGGTCTTCCCCATGGTTTGAGCAGCCATCCGTTATCAGCAAAATTTGATTTAAATGTCCGTTGTTCACATTCATTCCTCCTGGAGAATACGAGGATTCTCAGATTCATATATTCCCATCTTCGCCAGAAGAAATTTGATTTATACGGAAGCGTTATGAAATTTCTTGTTTGTTTTGAAAGATTGCCGGAACAGGAATGGATGCCCACTTCGGTGTATTGTGATCAATCCGGACGACAACAACAGTCATATCGTCCTCAATTTGGCCGGATCTTGTGCGGATGACTTCTTCCATAAGCAAATCGGCAATCTCCTGCGGGTCATTTGTTTTCAACCCTTTCATTTTACGCTTCATCCATAAGTCGTGATTTTCCACATGCTTAGGCCCCTCAAAAATGCCATCACTCATCATAATTAAGAGGTCACCCGCTTTCAATTGTTCACTCACAACCTCCACATCGAATTCATTAATAATACCGATTGGCAGATTGCTCGCTTGAACTTTCATGACCTGGTCACCCCGTTTGATAAAGCTAGGCGTCGATCCAACCTTCAAAAATTTACAACTGGCATCTTGAAGATCGATAATAGATAGGTCAAGCGTGGAATATATTTCGTCAGTTGTCCTTAGAGACAGTATGCTGTTGATCGTTTTAATTGCTATTTTTTCATCAATTCCCGATTCAAGGATTTTTTCAAGAAGCTTGATCGTTTCATTGCTTTCAAAGTGCGCTCTTGCGCCATTGCCCATTCCGTCACTGATTGCTGCAGCATATTTTCTGGCTCCAAGCTCCATCATGCTGTAGCTGTCGCCGGAGACAAGGCCGCCGCCCTTCGCAGCGTGAGCAGCTCCCGTGGACACCCTGTATGATTTTGTTGATCCAAAGGCGACATGGCTGTATCCATTCGGATGCGGAGAGTGCTGTTCGGCTTTCACAAGAATTTGTTCTTCCAGAATGTCAGAAAGCATAGGAGCAATGATTTTTTCACTTTCTCCATGTCCGCTGAACGGAATGGTCATTTCAATATCGATATTTCCTTGTTCAAGACTATAGATCTCGACATGCTGAATCTCAATTCCGAAATGCTGAAGCGCTTCTATGATTTGCTCTTCCTGCAGAAAGTGCTGTTCTCGCTCTCTTTTTATTTCCCGAGAAAAGTCGGCCATAACCTCAGAAACGCCTAAAAGCTGTTCAGCAACAAGGCGCCTGCTGTCTTGGACTTTTTTCTTGAGTGTCAAATGGGCATGATGATGTGCGAGCTCATCCTCAATCAGCTCTTCAACCTGCTTGGATTTAGAACAATACTGTTGAAACTCTTTTTTCAGCCTTCGGTTTGATGCATATTCTTTTTCCTCTGTTTCAAGCATAACTTGTTTCATTAAATCATATGTTTTATCAAAGTTCTGTACCCAGCACCTGTTTTTCTTGTAGCACGTCTGACAGGAATGCTCCGTGATTTTGCTTAAGAACAGATCAACTTCGCTGTCATCTGTCTGTTCGTCTGACGCTTGGTAAAAGGTTGCAAAGCTTTCAGACAGCGCGTGAAATACATTGGAGAACTGGTCTACCTTCTGAGCAGTGACATCACGGATTTTTCTAGCGTATTGCTGTTGCTCTTGAAGATGCTCGACAGTTCCCGGAATATATCTCGCCACTTTCCTTGTAATAGATTGAGGTGTGAGCAAAAACAGGCCGACTGCGATTAATGACTCATAGAGCGTTGTCATCAGACCGGCAGAGCCTTCACCATATAAAGATATAAGAAGTGAACCAACGATAAGACCGATTGCTGCACCCGCTTTTTTTCCTTCCTTCAGTAAACCGCCCAATAAACCGGAAAAAGCAAGCAGACTCATTTGATATAGGTTTCCGATATTCGCCAAGCCAAGAATCAGGCCGGTCACAACACCAACCGTACAGCCGATGCTTGCTCCGCCAATAAAGGAAAAACTCAATACAACATAACGAGCCAATATATGTTCTGCCTGCATCCCTTGGTAGGACAAGCCGGCCAGCCCCGTTAAAACAGAGGCAATAAGAATCATAAAGCAAATGATTTCCTCTATTTTTAATGATTGTTTCACTTTTTTCACAGTAAAAATCGGAAGGCTCTGAAGGAAAATCAGTGTTAAGATAAACGACAGTCCAGCCTCAACGATAGCCATTACATAATCATAGGTTGTAAATACGCCATTTTGGGCATAAACAAACCCGGCTCTTGCGGCAGCCATGGAGAAGAACACGACAATCGGGAGTGCTTTTACACGATCGTCGGTAATGAAGGCAGCCACTTTAGAAAATACGAAGAATGCCAGCAATGCCGCCAGTATGAGCAATGAGTGCTTTGGAGATATGGTCAGCGCACCTGCAAGCACAGCCAAAACCGCATAAAACGCTTTGTCTCTTCTGATGAGAAGCATCGCTCCAAAGAAAGGAAGTGCGAAAGGAAGCACTTCGGATAATATGAAAGCCCGTCCAAGCAAAAATCCGATAACAACATAAATGAATCCTTTATAGAAAAACAGTGAATGCAAATGATGAGTCACCAGCTTCGTGCCCCTGTTAAAAAACGATTGGAGTTTTTCCAAAGCTTGTCCCGCCATTGGCCCGTTCACTCTTCTTTCTGCTTTTTCCATTCCTCTCATCTCCCACCTGTTATATTCGTTGCCTGTCATTATAGCGAAAGCACAGATAGGATTTTGTCAAAAGAAGGTAACAATACCAAAGAAATCTTCGACGGTTTCTGCCTTGATATTCGTTTATGAAAAGAATTTCCGGAATGTTGTCTAAAAATGAAAAAAATCGGCTTCTGCAAGAGAAACCGATTTTTTAGGATGACCCGTACGGGATTCGAACCCGTGTTACCGCCGTGAAAGGGCGGTGTCTTAACCGCTTGACCAACGGGCCAAACAAATATGGTAGCGGCGGAGGGGATCGAACCCCCGACCTCACGGGTATGAACCGTACGCTCTAGCCAGCTGAGCTACACCGCCATATTGTTTTGTGCTTCTAAGCACAAGTTATATAATACAAAGGTTTGTCTCTTTCGTCAACAGAAACTTTAATGTTTTAATTTTCTGACTCTTAAAGAGGATGAGGATAATAAAAAAGCATCCGTCGGGATGAACGGATGCTTCATTTATTTTATAGAAAGCAGCAAGTTATCCTCTTCTTGCTCCGCGCCCTCCACGTTTTGATTCCGTATTGCGTTTTAAAGATGACAAGCGATCTTCGCTGTCTTTTAAAAACTTATTCATTTTCTGTTCAAAAGATTCTTTCGGACGGAAATCATTTCTAGGTCTGGCTTGCGGACGGTCTTTAGCTTTTTTAATAGATAAACCAATTTTCCCGTCTTTTTCAACGTTGATGACTTTCACTTCAACTTGGTCGCCGACTTTTAAGTGGTCGTTAATGTCTTTGACATAATTATCAGCTACCTCACTAATGTGAACGAGACCGGTTGAGCCTCCAGGCAATTCAACAAATGCTCCAAAATTTGTAATACCTGTAATTTTCCCTTGCAACTTGCTGCCAACTTCAATCGACATAAAAAAAGTGCTCCTCCTTAGGCTTATAAAAAGATCGTTTGCTTAATTATACCTAAATAAAAATTTAAGTGTCAACAAGGCTACTTGCTCTTCTTCTCCACATTGAAGATAATTTCTCCGTCTCCAGACATGAATAAGTCCCTTCTGGCAAGCTCTGTGACGTAATCCTCATCTTTCAATTTGGATATTTCTTCTTTTAAATCCGTTTGTTTTGTCTTTAAACTTTTGAGTTCTTTTTCAAGCTGTTCTTTCTTTTCTTCTTTTGCACTAAGGGAAGATGTTTGAGACCAGACAGAGCTTGCCAGCACAATTGCCGTCAGGAATACTAGGGCGCCGAATACAGTTAACCGTCTGTACAGCCCTTTGCGTCTTCGTTTCTTCAGCTGATTTTGCCGTTCTACTTGTTCTTTATAGTCGTTTTGTATTTCAGTTATCGTTCGTTCCCTGGAAAAATTCAAACCAGACGGTCCTCCTTTCATTTCTTCAAAAACCGTGTAATGGTCGTTCTTATGGTTATCAATAGTTTCTTCTTCTTTTTGAGAAATCCTGCACCTTTTTCAAAATAACGTCTAAAAGTTAGACGCATTTTCACAGGAAGAAGTTTCAAACATTGTTTCGCGATAAAACGGATCGGAAAACACAGAACCATGACTATTTTATATAGACACAGCAGGAGAAAACCTATCAGGCTGTATGTTTTCTTGAATAAAAATGCCGCCAGCCAGATGATCGCTCCGCATGTCCATACAATAGGACGAAATAACACGTGCTGAACGAGTTTTTTGAAGAATTGATAAACAGAAACAACAAGGTAAATGAAGAATTTAAGTATTTTTATATAGATTCGTTTGCAAAGGCTCTGATACGTCGCAACGCCCAGCAGAACCGCTAAAAAGATGTAAATCCTGAATTCTCCCTCATTTACATGAAGCAAGACATAAAAGAAAAGCAGCCCTTGCACAATCCAGAAAAGAATATCATGAATAAATAATAGCCATCTGGCTGTTTTGGCACGAATGACAAAGAGCCGGTATGTATCAAGCGAAGCACCAAGCCAGAGACCCATACCGGACATCGCCAGCATTGTATAGAATTGTGTCGTCAGCGTCATTTAAACAACTTGCTAAAAAACCCTTTAGCTTTATCCCCTTGTTGTTCGTCTAAGTACACTAAATCAAATACCCTGCCTTTAATCGAAACAATCCCTTTTTCCACATCAAGATTTTTCATCTGCAGGTTTTGGCCTCTGACGGAGAGCATTCCCATCACCGTTTCCAGCAGGAATTCTTCGTTATCAAAACTCTCCACATGCTTAACCCCAGAAATATCTAAATGCTTCCGGCCTTTCATTGTCACATCATGTTGTTCCGGAACAGACGAAGAACCTTTTTGATCATAATATGAATTCATCTATTCAGCCCCCATATCCTCGATACTTTTAGCATTATTACTGCATTGTATGAGGTGGGGGATTTTTTTAGAACAAGCCTATTCGCCGAGTTTTTCTTCTTTTAGAATCGTGTACATGTTTGCAGCTTCTTCTTTTTTCGTCGTGTCTTTCAATTCATTAACTTGAACCGTTACAAGCTTTTGGCCGAAGCGGACCGTTAGTTCATCTCCCGGTTTTACGTCAGAGCTTGCTTTAGCTTGGTTTCCGTTAATAGAGATTCGTCCTTGGTCAGCTACTTCCTTCGCTAGTGTACGCCGTTTGATCAGCCGTGATACTTTCAAAAATTTATCTAGTCTCATATCTATGATCTCCTCTCAGTTTCTTTTGCTTCATTCCACAGTTTGTCCATGTCCTCAAGGGACATATTAGCCAACTCGACTCCCTTTTCCTTCGCTGTTTCCTCAATGTACGAGAAGCGTCTCCGGAATTTGTCATTAGTCATGGTCAGCGCTTCCTCTGGCTCTATTTTGTAGAAGCGGGCTACATTCACCAGCGCGAACAAAATGTCGCCAAACTCAGCTTTAAGATTGTGGTCGTGAGGAGCTTCAGAAACCTCAGAAGAAAATTCCTTCATTTCCTCACTTACCTTTTCCCAAATATCGCTGACGTCTTCCCAGTCAAAACCGACCTTCGCTGCTTTTTTCTGCAATTTAGCAGCTTTCGAAAGAGCTGGAAGGGTTTTCGGTACGCTGTCTAGTAACGATGATTCAGATGTATTTTTTTCGGCCTTTTTTATATCTTCCCAATTGGCCAAAACATCGTTTTCATCCTGAACCTTAACATCTTTAAACACATGGGGATGTCTTCGGACCATTTTTTCACTGATTCCTTTTATGACATCATCAATTGTGAAATAACCTTCATCTTCACCAATTTGCGCGTGAAGCAAGACCTGAAGCAAAACGTCGCCAAGCTCTTCGATCATATGGTCTGTGTCTTCTTCGTCAATAGCTTCGAGAAGCTCATAACATTCTTCAATCATGTACTGTTTTAATGACTGATGCGTCTGCTTTTTATCCCACGGACATCCATTAGGTCCGCGAAGCTCTCTGATGATGCTTCGGAACGTGGAGAATTCGTGATAAAGCAGCTTCTCTTCTTTAATCGGCGGAATATACACACTTGTTAAGTTGTTCAAGGCGACATTGCGGTCCAGCTCAAATAATGGCACTGTCTTGATCTCCTCGCCACGGCTGCCTGCTGCAGTCACAATGACGACCTCATAATCATCAGGCAGCTTCTCCATCAATGTCAGCTTGACTTCAGAAGCCGTCATTTGGTCGTAAACCTGACATATGATCAGATGATGTCTGAGCTCAAGCTCATCCGCAGACAATGTGCCGGCATCCACAAATTGAAAACCTTCAATCGGGTCAATTTGCAAGGCATTGAATGTGGCATCAAGGAAACTTTGTCCACCCGCGACTTTCACTTGAACGTTTTCCTTTTCCTGCCGCTCCGTCAGCAGCTGAACTGTTTTTTCTGCGACAAAAGGGTGTCCCGGCACAGCATAAACCACGTCCTCACGCCGCGCCGCTTCAAAGAGGATATCAGCAATTTCTTCATATACCGCCTCGAACTGATCATGTTTCTCATATATATCATCAAAGAAACGGATGTTCTTCGTTTCTTTTTCAAGCTCCTCAATTAAAGGATGATCCTTGGTTCTGACATACAGCGTATCTGCCTTCGTCAGCAGCTTGTGTATACCAATTGTCAACTGGTCCATGTCTCCGGCACCAAGTCCCACGACTGTAATTTTACCCGCCATTTTGTTCTCTCCTTCTCATGAATTTGCTTAACTTGCTGCCGAATGGCACACTGTTCAGCTCTTCATCTGTAAATATTCCCAATCTCATCATACAATAAATAAACACCGCGCCACCAATTGCAACAGCAGAAAGACTCTCAATCACAGCAACTCCTCTTCCTGTTGCAGGAAACAAGAAAGTCCATAGACGCGTATACGCAAGCAAAACAGCTGACATCAAAAGAGCAGATCCAATAATCGGAATCAAAACGCCTCTAAGCTTATCGAGCCATTCCTTTTGCCGAAGCTGATACAAGTTAAGGCCGGCGACAGCCGCAAAGGAAGCCGCTGTCGCAAGCGATGCGCCTTCAATCCCATAGCGCGGAACCAAAAGTGTGTTTAACACCCATTTCACTGCAACACCCGCGCCCACCGCTATCGCCGGAAAAACTGTGTATCCCGCTCCCTGTAAGACTGCCGCTGCCGTTACCGCCAAGGATGCAAATAAAATGGAGCAGCTAAATACTTGTAACGCACCTGTCCCTTCTCCATTTTGAAACAGCATGATATTTACCGGCTTTAGAATGCAAATCAACCCAGCCGATGCGCCTGTACCGAGCACAAGGCATAGTTTCAAAGATGACGTGATTTTTTCTTTCATGATCTTCAGCTCTTTGTTTTTTACAGCCATAGAAATATAGGGAACGAGTGACGTCGCAATGCTTACGGCAAAAACTGAGCCGAGCTGCAACAAGGGTTGTCCCCGATCATAGATCCCCTTTAGGCGTTTTGCTTCTTCGCTTGCCTCACCACCCGAAAGCAATGCATATAAATTCAAAGCATCAACAAGCTGGATAAACAAAAGCAGCAAACTGCTTACACAAATTGTAACCGAATATAAAAGCAGTTTTTTCGTCAATTCTTTTGTTGTGATGACATTCTCATTTCGCCTATCCGTTTGGTTGTCTCTTTTCGTTTTGAACCAAAAAAACCCCAGTATTATCAATGCAACCAAACTTCCGGCAAGAGAGCCTGAAGCGGCTGCCGCTCCCGCAGTATAAAGCGAGGCTCCCTTTTTCACGAGCCAAAATGATAAACCCAAGAGCACCGCAACACGCAGAAACTGCTCTGTCATCTGTGATAAGGCTGAAGGGAGCATTTCGTGCCGCCCCTGAAAACCGCCTCTAAGCAACGCGACAAATGGGAAAAGCAGAAACGCGCATGAGGCCACTTGAATTAACATGGCTAGATGCGAATCCCCCATAAAGAGTGCAATAGGAACAGCACCCAGATATAAACAAAGAAATAATAAAATACCGATTAAAGACAAAAATAACGCTGATATTTTTAATATGGTGTGATGATTTTTTTCACTATAATCATTCATCAGCTTTGAAATAATGACTGGAAATCCTGATGTGGACAGCATGACCGCAATACCAAGAAAGGGATATACCTGCTGATATATATAAAATCCAACATCGCCGACAATGTTTTGAAACGGAACTCTGTAAACAGCGCTTAAAATTTTTGTGATGACGCCTGCCAGAATTAAAACAAAAGCCCCCTGCCAAATCCAATGCCGTTTAACGCCTATTGAATCGTCCATCCAAAAGCTCCTTCCCAACGTCAGGGGCAATACGGTTCACGTATTACCGCGGCACAAATAAAAACGAGGTTATTATACCACATCCCAACCCTTGGATTCCTTTTTCCGCACGCATGAAAAAGAACAGCGTCCCAAGGAGAGCTGTTCTTTACATACCTATTTTCGAAGAAAGGAATAAGACCTACTGTTCCATTTGACGAGCCAAAAATCCAGCTGCTGTTTCAACGGCTTTATGCTCTACTTCGCCCATTGTCTGATCTTTTGAAAAGATTACCACAGCACCTATCGGATCACCGTTCGCCACAATTGGGCCGACAGTATAAGAATTCATGTCCTCATCAATTCCATTCACAAGCTGTACTGATTTCGCATCACTCTCAAGCACGGAGCTGCGCTGATCCATTGTTCTTTCCAGCATTTCGCTGATTGACTTGTTTAAGTAATCTTTTTTGGAGCTGCCGGACACGGCAATATATACATCACGATCACAAATCAGCACTGAATGGCCGAGGCTGTCGTAAAGCGCGTCTGCATACTCCTTTGCAAAGTCTCCAAGCTCACTGATCGGAGAATACTTTTTCAAAATCACTTCTCCGTCACGATCTACAAAAATCTCAAGCGGATCGCCTTCCCTGATTCTCAGAGTTCTTCGAATTTCTTTAGGAATCACGACCCGACCTAAGTCATCAATACGACGTACGATACCGGTTGCTTTCATCTCTGGTGCCTCTCTTTCATTTGATGGTATATACATGTGGGAAAGACCTAAAGCAGTTACTTTATGTACCTTCCGCCTCGCTTGAAATTAGTATCCGTCACATCAAATGTAATATACACCAGAGAGTAACAAAATTTACGTTGATGAAATGGTTTGCTTTTTCACATCTTTTAAGCCCTTCAGCATGCCCAGCACGGTGTCGAGCCATTCATCAGCACTACGGCCTTTCGTCTGTATGGAGATTTTGAGTTTTTTCCCTTCCATTCCCAGTCCGATTTGTCTGCCATATTGATTGCCAAGCTCAAACAGCTTCTGCCCGTCAATTTCAGCACTTGCTTCTTCAGAAATCGTCAATCTGACAGCATCTTTATCCTGCTTAATCAGCTCGACACGTTCCTGTCTCGCATAGACTTTCATTTCTGCAACAGTAAACAAGTATTCGACTTCTTTTGGATAGTTTCCAAAGCGGTCGATCATTTCATCTTGAAGCTCATTCTTCTCTTCGATTGTCGCCACAGACCTGAAGCGTTTATACATATCAATTTTCTGTTTGCCGTCTTGAATATAAGTTTCCGGAATATACGCATCAAGCTCGACATCAATTTCTGTTTCAAACTGCTCTGTCTTCGCTGTGTCTCCTTTACGCTCCTCAATGGCCTCCTTCAGCATTTGTGAATAGAGGTCAAATCCGACCGAATCGATGAAGCCATGCTGCTGGGCACCAAGAAGATTCCCGGCTCCGCGAATCGTTAAGTCACGCATTGCGATTTTAAAACCGGAACCTAGCTCTGTGAATTCTTTAATAGCCTGCAGCCTTTTTTCAGCCACTTCTGTCAGCACTTTATCCCGGCGATACGTGAAGTACGCATACGCCACACGGTTAGAACGGCCGACACGCCCCCGCAACTGGTAAAGCTGAGAAAGTCCCATCTTGTCGGCGTCAAATACGATCAGCGTATTGACGTTCGGGATGTCCACGCCAGTTTCGATAATGGTTGTGCTGACGAGAACGTCTGATTCTCCTTCAAGGAAACTTAGCATAACGGTTTCTAATTCATTTTCTGTCATTTTCCCATGCGCATATGCTACCTTCGCGTCAGGGACTAGCATTGAAATTTCATCCGCTTTCCGCTCAATGTCCTCTACCCGGTTGTACAAGAAATAGACCTGGCCTCCGCGTGCAAGCTCACGTTCAATCGCCTCTCTGACAAGAGCGCCGTTATATTCCACAACATACGTCTGTACAGGGAAGCGATTTTCCGGCGGAGTCTCGATGACTGAAAGGTCCCTTACGCCAAGCATAGACATATGCAGCGTACGCGGAATCGGCGTTGCTGTTAACGTTAATACATCAACATTGGCTTTTATTTGCTTGATCTTTTCTTTATGGGTTACACCGAAACGCTGCTCTTCATCAATGATGAGGAGCCCTAAATCTTTATACACGACATCCTTTGATAGCAGCCGATGCGTCCCGATGACGATATCAACTGTTCCGTTTTTCAGCCCTTTGATTGTTTCGTTTGCTTCTTTTCGCGTTCTGAACCTGCTGAGAAGGCCGATATTAATCGGATAGTCCTGGAAGCGCTCTTTTATGGTTTCATAGTGCTGCTGTGCCAAAATTGTTGTCGGAACGAGCAGAGCTACCTGCTTTCCGTCACCGATCGCCTTAAACGCGGCACGTATGGCAACCTCTGTTTTACCGTAGCCCACATCTCCGCACAGCAAGCGGTCCATCGGACGTTCTCTTTCCATGTCTTTTTTGATTTCGTGAATCGAACGGAGCTGATCATCAGTCTCTTGATAAGGGAAAGCCGATTCGAATTCACGCTGCATCTCATGGTCAGGAGAAAACGCATAGCCCTTGCTCGCTTCTCTTTCGGCATACAGCTTAATTAAGTCGTCAGCAATATCCTGAACGGATGTCTCTACTTTTTTCTTGACCCGCTTCCATTCACTTCCGCCTAATTTATACAGCTTTGGCTCTTTTCCTTCGGAGCCGACATATTTTTGGACCTGATCAATTTGTTCTACAGGAACGTAAAGCTTGTCACTGCCCTGATAATGTATATTTAAATAGTCTTTATGAATGCCGTTGATTTCAAGAGTTTCAATCCCCAGGTATTTTCCGATCCCGTGATTAATATGAACGACATAATCTCCAATTTGAAGCTCAGAATAGCTTTTGATGCGCTCTGCATTGGTAAGCTTCTGTTTTCGCGGCTTCTTCTTTACACGGTTTTTGAACAGTTCTTCTTCCGTGATAACTGCAAGCTTCATTAACGGCAGCTCAAATCCCGATTGGAGCTCGCCTTCCATGATATAGACCTGTCCCTGAACAAGCGCTTTTTTGCTGTCTGTCATGGCGGCCTCGATATCATAATCAGCCAAAACAGATGACAATTTCTGTGTACGTTCCTTGTTTGCTCCTAAGAACACAACAGTGAAACTTGATTTTTTAAAACGCTCCATTTCGCCCGCAAGCACGTTCATTTGGCCATGGAAACTCTGCATTTGCCGGCCTGACACATTGACAATATTTTGCGGGCTCGTATGGTGTACATGCCGCAAAAATAAAGAGTAGTACAGCAGAGGCCGTTTTTGCTCAGCCACTATTTTCTGGAAGCTGAATGACAAACGAATGTCATGCAAAATCTTCCCTTCCTCAAGAAGATTTGTGATAAACTCCGCTTCTTCTTTTTGAAGCTGTTCTTCCATCTCATGAATCCGACTGACTTCATCCAAAATCAGAAGTGTATTATCAGGTGTATAATCTAGTAAACTAGCAGGCTTTTCATAGAAATATGAGAGATACTTCACGAGCTCCTGATCTGTCTGGCCTTCAGACAAGCGTTCTTTATCGTAAGAAATATTCGCATGAAGTATTTCTTTTTGTTTGTCAGCCTTTAATTTTTTCAAGCTCGCGGCAAGACCACTATCGATTTTCTCCATCGCCCGCGCTTTTTCTTCCGGTCTGATAATTAATTCCTTCGCGGGACCGATATTGATCGAGGTAAGGGTCTCAATTGACCGCTGATCATCTGAATTAAAGCTGCGGATTGAATCCACCTCGGTGTCAAAAAGTTCAATTCTCACCGGATTCTCTGAAGTCAACGGATAAATGTCAATGATTCCCCCGCGAATACTGAATTCCCCGGGCGCAGAAACCATATCAGACCGCTCATACCCTACCTCTATCAGCCGTGAGGCAAGCTGGTCAGGTTCGATATCACGGCCTACTTGAATGAGCATCTGGCTGCTTTTCCACACCTCAACAGGCGGCAGCATTCTTCTGATTGCCGCTACCGGAGCAACGACAATTGGCGCTTCTCCATTCGTTAGTCTATTAATGACATCTAATCGCTGCGCCCGCAATTCAGGGCTTGCAACTGCGATTTCTGATGAAATGAGTTCATTGACGGGGTACAAAAGGACAGACCGATCCTCTAGAAGTGAAGTCAGATCATCTGTTACTTTCTGGGCTTGATATAAGTTATGGGTGATGAGAAAGATAGGCTTATTCGTTTCATTAGCCAGAGCAGAAGTAAAAACAGAACGCGCGGAACCCGACAGACCCGCGAGCAGCTGTTCCTTCAGGCCCTCGTGTAAACCGTTGATGATGGATTTAAAGTCATCGCTTTCTTTTATAAAGGTTTGAATGTTGTCCATATGGCCCCTCCTCTCTGTTTCCTGCGAGAACAGAAAAACGCTTTGGTCTAGTGTCTACACCAAAGCTTTTTATTGAATAAATGTGTGATATTCGTGGTAATGCGGATTTCGGTCAAGCGCCTCTTGGCAATCTTCACATATCGTCAAAACATGGACATCTCCATTTTCTTTATAAGAAATCATATCGTTTCTTTCCTCATTTGTTAAGTGCTGAAATCCAAGTGAGTCTGTCGATACCATTGAAGATTCGAGACTGCCTACTTTCACTCCGCAATGACGACAATAATAATGCAAAGCCATACAAGGGACCTCCTGATGAAAAAGTCATTTTGGTGTAGTATGGACTTTGTTGTTACATTTTATACCTTTGCGTTAAATTCGTTCATGACTTCTAAAAACGGTTTACTCAAAGAAGCCTCACAAGCCTTCACAGATTTATCAACCGCTTCTTCGATCTCAGGTGCCTCCTCCTTGGTAAAGGAGCCTAACACATAATCAACGACCTTCATGCCGTTTACAGGCCGGCCGATTCCGATGCGGATACGGTCAAACTCGGATGTTCCAAGATGCTGGATCAGTGATTTGATGCCATTGTGCCCTCCGGCGCTTCCTTTCGTTCTTAAACGGATCTTGCCAGTCGGAAGGTCAAGGTCGTCGTAAATGACTGTCAAATCTTCGTTATCGACATCATAGTAGTCCATTAAAGGCCGCAAACATTCTCCTGATAAATTCATATATGTAAGCGGTTTAACAAGTAGAACCTTTTTGCCGGAAACAAATCCGGTTCCGTATAATCCGTTAAATTTATTTTGATTCAGCTCTATATTCCATTCCTTTGCAAGCTGATCTATCACCATAAATCCGACATTATGCCGTGTATTTTCATAGTTCTTCCCCGGGTTTCCGAGACCGGCAATCACAAGCATGGCGAATCCTCCCTTAGTCACATAACTCCCGTCTTCATAAACGGGCTATAATTCTTCTCATTCTAGCACAAAAGACGTAACCGCGGGAGGGTTACGCCTTAAGCTATTATTGTTCGTTTTCACCTTCAGGCTGAGCATCGGCAGATTCCTCTTCATCGACCTCAGCTGCTTCCTGCTGCTGCGGAGGAAGGATTGAAGCCACAACCTCATCTGATTCATGATTAAAGGAGTAGTCACCGCCAGCAGGCAAATCCGCAATCGTCAGTACTTCATTTACATCGAGGCTTGAAATATCAGCCTCAATCGTTTGTGGAATGGCTTTTGGCTTGGCCTTTACAGTAAGTGCATATAACGGCTGCTGCAGTACGCCTCCGTTTTTCACTCCAATGGCTTCTCCGGTCAGATGAATCGGAACTTCCACTTCAATGTCCTCACTCATATTAACTACTTGAAAATCAGCATGAGTGATTTCATTTTTCAGCGGGTCCGTCTGCAGGTCTGTTACCATGACTGAGTGTTTTTCTCCGCTGACCTCAAGCGTAATGACTGCATTTTTGCCTTCGTCCCTCAGCGTTTTGATGAGCTCCACACTGTCTAATGACACAGGTTTGTTACCCGTATCCTTCCCATATATGATACCTGGAACATGTCCTGAAGTACGGATATTCCGAAGAGACGAACGAGTAAAGTCCGTTCTTTCTTTTGCCGTTAAAGTTGCCATATTCAGCACCATCCTATTGTCGTTTTAGTTGTCCTATTACAAACAATACCCATAACGATAAGGATTTAAACCTCGAAAAATGGTTTAGCTGAACAGATAGCTGACTGATTGCTGCTCATGAACGCGAATAATTGCTTCTGCCAGAAGCGGTCCGACTGAAAGCTGCTTAAAGCGTTCAATTTTCTTTTCTTCAGGAAGCTTGATGCTGTTTGTCACAACAAGCTCTTTAATTGTTGAATTATTAATCCGTTCTACCGCAGGGCCTGATAGTACAGGGTGTGTACAGCATGCATATACTTCTTTCGCTCCGTTTTCAACGAGCGCATTAGCAGCAAGTGTAATCGTACCTGCAGTATCAATAATGTCATCGATGAGGATAGCAGTCTTCCCTTCGATGTTACCTACAATATTCATGACTTCCGCCACGTTTGGACGCGGACGGCGTTTATCGATAATCGCAATTGGCGCTTTTAGTCGGTCAGCCAGTTTGCGGGCACGTGTCACACCGCCATGGTCTGGTGAAACAATGACGATATCTTCAAGATTTTTGCCTTCAAAATATTCTCCTAAAATCGGAACACCCATTAAGTGGTCAATCGGTATATCAAAGAATCCTTGAATTTGCGGCGCATGCAGGTCAAGTGCAATCACACGAGTCGCACCGGCTGTTTCAAGCAGGTTAGCGAAAAGTTTAGCTGTGATTGGCTCACGGGATCTTGCTTTTCTGTCTTGACGCGCATAACCGTAATAAGGAATAACAATGTTAATCGTTTTTGCAGAAGCGCGTTTTAACGCATCTACCATAATCAGCAGTTCCATAATATGCTCGTTAACGGGGTCACTTGTAGACTGGATGATGTAACAATCACATCCGCGAATACTTTCTTCGATATTAATTTGGACTTCCCCGTCACTAAATCTTGTGACAGAACATTTCCCTAATTGAACTCCAACTATATCTGCGATTTCTTTTGCAAGCTCTGGATTCGAATTCAAAGAAAAAATCTTTAAATTCTTATCTCCGTATTGATTAGACATGGATAAACCTCCGAATTTAGGATTATTTTTTATGAATATTTTTCACATAATCGTCTTTATTTACTTGTCTCGCTCTGGCAATAGCAAGTGCTTTTCCAGGTACATCTTCCGTAACAGTTGAACCTGCCGCCACATAAGCGCCTTCTCCGACTGTGACAGGGGCAACCAAGTTGGAATTGCAGCCGATAAACGCGCCATCTTCAATTTTTGTCAAATACTTATTCTTTCCATCATAATTGACAGTAATTGAACCGCAGCCCAGGTTTACATCAGTGCCTACCTCAGCATCGCCGACATAGCTTAGATGAGATGCCTTGCTTCGGTCTCCGAATTGAGCCTTTTTAATTTCTACAAAATTCCCGATCTTCACTTCATTCCCGATGACAGAATCAGGTCTGATGTGAGCAAAAGGTCCTATGTTTACATCATTCCCCACTTTACTGTGATTGACTACCGATTGTTTAATAACCGTACGGCTGCCAATGGCACTATTCATAATCTCCGTATGAGGGCCAATAATCGTATCTTCTCCGATTTGCACCTCACCTTTAATCACAGTTCCAGGGTAAATCACAGTATCGCTTCCGATAACAGCGTCAGGAGAAATATACGTATTCATCGGGTCGATCAACGTCACGCCATTTTGCATATGCCGTTTATTAATGCGCTCTTTCATAAATTGTTCTGCCTGAGAAAGAGCAACTCTATCATTAACTCCGAGCGTTTCTTGGAAATTACCAGTCTGGTAAGCGGCAACAGTTTCGCCTTCATTTTTAAGAATCTCTATGACATCCGGCAAATAATACTCGCCTTGGGCATTATCATTAGACACCTGATCAATAGCCCGAAATAGCGCTTCATTGTCAAAACAATACGTACCGGTGTTGATCTCAGTTACAAGACGTTCTTCTTCAGAGGCGTCCTTATGCTCAACGATTTTTTGAACCGCTCCGTTTTCGCTGCGAATAATACGGCCGTATCCAGTTGGATCTTCTGCAACCGCAGTTAAAATCGTAGCTTTCGCTTCTCTTTGTGTATGTTCTTTCAGCATCTGTTCCATCGTCTCTGCTGTCAAAAGCGGCGTATCTCCGCAAATGACAATCGTGACGCCTTTTTCGTCAGCAAGAAATGGCTGTGCCTGTTTTACAGCATGAGCAGTGCCAAGCTGTTCTGCTTGAAGCGCGTACTCGCTTTTATCACCAAGCTGCTTTTTCACTTCTTCCGCACCATGTCCGACAATCGTGACAAGCTTCGATAAAGATAATTTTAAGGCTTCGTCCACGACGTGCTCTACCATAGGCTTACCGCAAACTGGATGAAGGACTTTATAAAGCTTCGATTTCATTCTCGTTCCTTGTCCAGCCGCTAAAACAACTGCAAACCGCTTATCCATTTATTGGCCTCCAATATCCCTTTTATCCATAGAAAAATATATCCTAAATATCTTCTGATTTCAAGGAGACTTCATGAAGTGCAAGAATTTTCTATTGAGTGCAACTAAGTTTGAAAAATCAGAATTAAAAAAGGACCGCCGGCAAAAGGCTTATGTCAGCCCTTTCAGCAGTCCTTGCTTTTTGGTTATTTTTTAAGAAGCTCCAGCTTCTTCGAATTCTAATGCTTCAGTGTCACCCAGACGATGATACTCATTTAACACGGCATCTTGAATCTTTCCTCGCGTGCTTGAATTAATAGGATGAGCAATATCGCGGAACTCTCCATCAGGGGTGCGTTTACTCGGCATCGCAACGAAAAGACCATTGTTTCCATCAATCACACGAATATCATGTACAACAAATTCGTGATCCAGCGTGATGGATGCAATCGCTCTCATGCGACCATCGGTATTCACGCGGCGTAATCTTACGTCAGTAACTTCCACAGTAGTTCACCACCTTTTCCCTATATAAAAGCATTAGTGTATCAATTCCACGATTTTTTCTGAAATCCTGCTCGTTTTTAAAATATTTTTTGAAAAAATAGGATATAGTTACACAATTAGGTCATAAAGCTTTCATTTCGGGCATAAGGTAAATAAAAAAGTGATCCCGGGCTCTCCCAGAATCACTTTTCTTATTATTTCACCAGTGCAATAACTTCAATCTCGACTAACGCATCCTTCGGGAGTCTCGCGACTTCAACACAAGATCTCGCCGGTTTGTGAGTGTCAAAGTATTGTCCGTACACTTCGTTTACTTCCGCAAACTGTTCCATATCCGCGATAAATACAGTTGCTTTTACAACTGTTTCAAAAGAAGCACCCGCTTCTTCCAGAACCGCCTTTAAATTGCTGAATACTTGATGAGTCTGCTCCTTAATATCGCCGTTCACCATTTCGCCTGAAGGAGTCAAAGGGATTTGACCTGAGCTGTAAAACATATTGTTGACGATAATCCCTTGTGAATAAGGCCCAATTGCCGCTGGGGCATGTTTTGTGTGGACTGCTTTTGTCATGATTCTGTCTCTCCATTCTTTAAAAGATTGTCTTTAAAAAAACGCAGAAAATTGCCATTCTGAATTTCAATGGACTTCTCTTTCATGTTGATGGTTGAAAGAGTAAGAAGTGACATATATTCGTCAACAAGACGTTCATCTACTCCTTCGGCTTCAACTAAGACGCCGATTCCCGCCACATTTGCGTTAAACTCATCCAACAGGTTAATCATACCATTAATGGTGCCGCCTGCTTTCATAAAGTCATCAATAATGAGTACGTTTGAACCCGTTTTCATGCTTCTTTTCGCAAGTGACATTGTTTGAATGCGGTTTGAGGAGCCTGAAACGTAATTAATGCTGACTGTGGAGCCCTCTGTTACCTTATTGTCTTTACGAACGATCACAACAGGCACATTCAAATAGCTTGCAGCTGCATACGCAAGAGGGATGCCTTTCGTGGCAACGGTCATGACAACATCAATTTCGCGTTCTGCAAACACGGAAGCAAACAGCTTCCCTACCTTGGAGAGTACAGATGGCTTTCCTAAGATATCCGTTAAATATACATAACCGCCCGGAAGGATACGCTCAGGATTTGCCAGCGACTGTCCAAGTGTCTGCACAAACTCTTCAGCTTCAGCCTGCTTCATTTTCGGAATATATTTAACGCCTCCGGCAGCTCCGGGAACAGTAAGCAAAGTACCAATCCCCTGCTGTTCAAAGGTTTGTTTAATAATTGTTAAATCTTCACTGATCGATGATTTTGCAGATTCATACCGCTCAGAGAAAAAGGTTAGCGGTATTAACTCGTGCGGATGGGTTAACAAATAATTTGTTAAGTCCACCAATCTGCCGCTGCGACGAAACTTCATGAACTTACCCCCAAAATCCGAATATTTTAAGATCAATATAACTTAACATACGGATTTAATCAAGAGCGTTCTGTTCGCCGATCATTCTCACCGCATAAACTTGATCGCAGAAGCCTCTTAACCCGTTATAAATTCTCTGCACCTTCGACTCATACTGAACCAGTCCAAATACTGTCGGGCCGCTCCCGCTCATTAACACGGCATCTGCACCAAAGCGTTTCATCTGGTTTTTAATCATCGCAACTTCAGGATGCATGTCGAGTGTAACAGATTCAAGCACATTGCCTAAACGGCTGCACATCTTCTGAAAACTCTTCTCTTCTATCGCCTCGATCATGCCTTGTACATCGGGATGCTCTATACCATCCAGTTTCAGCGCTCTGTACACTTCAGCAGTTGAAACACCGATTGTCGGCTTCGCTAAAATGACCCAGCAGTGCGGAGGCGTGCTTATATGTTTAATTTTCTCGCCGCGCCCTGTTGCTAATGCAGTTCCGCCATAGACACAAAATGAAACGTCAGAGCCAATTTCCGCTCCAAGCTCAGCAAGCGTTTCCGCGGACAGATTTAAATTCCACAGTCTGTTCAGCCCTCTGAGTGTCGCCGCCGCATCACTGCTTCCGCCGGCAAGACCGGCAGCCACCGGAATTACCTTCGTAATCATGATGGAAACTCCCTTTTTCACGTTGTATCTGTCCTTGATCAGCTTGGCAGCCTGATAAGCTAAGTTTCTTTGGTCATCAGGCACAAATCGGTTGTGGGAGGAAACCCTCACTTCATCCTCTGCAAGCTCCGTCAATTCAATTCGATCAGCTAAATCAATTGTCGTCATGATCATTTCGACTTCATGATAGCCATCCGGGCGTTTTCGGGTGACGTCAAGTGACAGATTGATCTTAGCTGGCGCTTTTTCTAAAATACGCATAGCTTTCACCTACTTCTCCATCTAAACATAAGTATGAACATTGTATCACATTTGAAGTACAGGATGAACATATCCATATTCAGCCCATTATGTATTTATATCCAAAATAAAAAAACCAGGGAACAGCACGTCCCCCGGGTCACATCCTTATCGGTTATTCTGATTCTGAGCCATTTGCTGTTCGGCGATTTCTATAGCGCGCTTTACCATGTTACCGGCATCGCGAGCCCGAATTTCGCCCCAGCCGCCATTTTTTACTGTGTCATAAAAACCAAGGTCTTTAGCAAGCTCATATTTAAACTCATCTGACATAACTCCACGACGTCTGCCCAAACGAAACAACCCCTTTTTTAGAAGTGATAGCCATTCGTGCACGTCACGATAATATGTGACTGTTTTATCTTTTGTTAAATCAGATGGAACTTTCGTTAAAATTACTGGAAACCAAAAAAGGGCAAAACAAAAAGCAGTAAACAAAAGGTTCACTGCCCGTTAAAATGCCACTGAGCTTGCGGCGTCATCATTAAATGTCAGCTCAACAGTCTCAGTCAAAATATCAGCATAACTGTATGAAACTCTTTCAAACGAGTTCTCGTCTTGATCTAGTTGTATCACAAAAACAGAAGGGTACGTCTCAGCTAAAATGCCCGAACGCTCAATCGTTTTTCGGCGGCCACCGTTTGCTTTTAACGTCAGCCTTTTACCTAAATTCCCATCAAGCGATCTTTTAATATCGGACAACGTCTTCGCCATTGCATCCACCTCACTACATTTATTGTACAACACGAGCCCATTTTTGTCAAATAAAATTTAAATTATATCAACGTTAATAAGACGTTGTCAATAAAATTATTTTGACAAAATTCTATGATTCCTCAATTATGTTCCGCAAGTTTCGGTAAATTATGTATCATTATGTAAAATAAAAAACCCGCATAGCTCTCCTATGCAGGTTTTCAACTGTTAATTGGACTTATAAGGCATACCAATTCTCAGAACTCCTCTTGTTTCAATACCTCCAAGCCCTTTCTCTCTTGTCAGCGTATTACGGAGCACTTCCCATACATTAATCCGTTCCATAAACGGCGTAAAGCTGATCTTCGCGACGATATATACCGGATCAAGCGCATGAATATTGACTCTTGACGGTGAACTTGCAAAATTCGCACCCGCTCTGATGAGTGATTCAAAATGGGATTGGCAGGCCCCCGCAAAAATAACAAGCTGATCTAAGTGAGGGATCTTTTTTCGGGCTGTTTGAACAGTTTCAACAAAGTGCTTAGAATGTCTGTACGCATTCAAATCATCAATGCCGCCCTTTTGCTTCGAATACGCATCATGCCCTGTGATCACCAGGATATCAGGTCGATATTTGTCGAGCAATTCTTCAATAGAAGCAGACATTTTCTTTTCATGGCAATGGATCCCATAGACCGGCACTCCAATTTTTTTATAGACATTCAGGCATTTTTTCAGATATGCTTCGTCACCATCCAGATGAAGCACTTTGCCCGGCATATGGAAATAATGCTCCTGATGCTGATATTGGCTTGTCGCATAGTACTCCTGCTTTTCTCTGAGCAGCTTATAATCTTGGCGGAGTAATTCGAGCGACTCATTCATTCTGCTCTCATCTTTCTTTTTCCGCATCATCTGCTCATCCTTTTTCACTGCCACCAGATCAGAAAAATCCGAATCAGCAATCAGCCTGACTTCATCTCCATGCAAAATGGCAATTGAATTTCCTTTGCTTGTTTGCTCTATTCCTATAATTCGAAACAAAACATCCATCTGATAGGATTTTCTGGCTACCATATCCCCTATTTGAAATTGCACGTTCCTCACTCCACACATAGACTAAGCCTCATCATGAAAGAAAGAGCCTTGAGAAAGCGCCTTTTTTCGCTGAGTCCAAGTTTTTCTTATCATTGAATGAAAGGTCCTTCTCTAGCCTATGTAGCGGCAGTCCATGTGGTGCGCAAAACAAAAAGCCCTTTTAGAAAAGGGCTTTATACAATCCGTTAGACAGCGCTGCGAACTCCTCAATAGACAGGGATTCACCTCGGCGCTTACCGTCAATATTTGTTTCTTCGAGCACTTGTTCAATCGTTGATTTTTGCGCCTTTCCTTCAGGCAGATTGTTAACTAAGTTATTGAGCAGCGTTTTACGGCGCTGTGCAAAGCTTGCCTTGATTAGCTGAAAGAAAAAGGATTCGTTTTCCACGTCCACTGCCGGGCCGTCTCGGAGAATCAGACGGATGACTGCGGAATCGACATTAGGCTGAGGAACAAATACGGTTTTCGGGACGATCATCACCGTTTTGGCTTCTGTATAAAACTGCACCGCGATTGAGAGCGAGCCGTATTCCTTAGATGAAGGATCAGCCGCCATGCGCTCAGCCACTTCTTTTTGCAGCATAACCACAATCCCTTTCAGCGGAAGATGTTCTTCAAGCAGTTTCATGATAATCGGTGTTGTTACGTAATAAGGAAGGTTGGCAACTACCATGATCTCATCGCAATCTTGAAATTGTTCTTCAATGACCGATTTGACATCAGCCTTTAACACATCATGATGAATAACAGTGACATTGTCGTAAGGTGACAGTGTATCCTTCAGAATCGGCAATAATCGCTGATCAATCTCAAATGCCACGACCTTTTTCGCCCGCTTGGCAAGCTGTTCGGTTAAAGCCCCGATTCCCGGGCCGATTTCAATGACACCTGTTTTCTCAGTCACTTCCGCGTGATCAACAATTCTGTTTAAAATGTTCGTATCAATTAAGAAATTCTGTCCTAAGCTCTTTTTAAAAGAAAAACCGTATTTCTTCAGTATCTCTTTCGTTCTAATCGGTGTCGCAATATCTTTATTCATTCTGTTCCTCCCGCATAACGGTATCGAGCGCACTCATAAAATCACTTTTTTTAATTTGAAACATTTGCAGCCGTTTTTGAAGCTGTTTGCCATTTGTATAGCCGATTTTCAACAGATCACCCAGTCGTTCCCGGCGGCGTTTGGCCGCAGGTCCGCCTATTAGTCCGGCATGAATCAAATCCTCAGCTGAAATGTCACTCGGCTGCGCTTCCATCTCCTCATGCACATTTTCTAAACATGCCCTAATGCTTTCAACCGATGCATGCTCCACACCAATTCCCCGCTTGTTTTTAGGTTTGGCAAGATGTTTTGGCAAAAATGCATGCTTACAGCCGGGTACAGCCTCTGAGATGGTTTTGCGAATCTTCTCTCCCGGAAAGTCCGGATCCGTTAAAATAATGACGCCTCTGGTCTTCTGGGCCAAACGGATTTGGTCAATCACATGATCATCGATGGCTGAACCATTTGTTTCAATTGTGTCTGCATCAACAGCCAATTTGATGCGGGCCGTATCGTCACGCCCCTCGACCACAATGATCTCTTTAATTTTCATTATTTCCTCCAAGACAAAATAAAAATTTTTGTATATTCATGAAACTTTTTCTTATATCGAGCGTCTAATAAGCAGAAAATGCACTTTGTCTATTATAACGAAAAAAACAGAGGGCGCAAAACCCTCTGAATACATAAGTATATACTAATTTAAGATTTTAATTTTGACTGTTTTATTTCCCCATCGGTACGCCGATGATTTCTCTGGAAAAAAGACGTCTATCTTGTTCCCTTTAATCGCTGAACCGGTATCTGCAGCAATGGCATATCCATAGCCTTCCACGTGGACTTTGGAGCCTAGCGGAATGACATTTGGATCCACAGCGATGACTTTGGCATTCGGATTATTTTTTAAATTGACGCCTGTCGCTGTATGTCCTGAACAACCGCTGCAGCTTGCCGTATAAGCCGTAGATGATACAGTCATGACTTTGCCTGTTGATTCATTGCTGCGGGACACAACTGTTTTTGAATCACCTGAAGCACTGACCGTTTCAACTTTTGGACTGCTTTGCTTTGTGCCGACAGCAATCACTTTATCTTTGCTTTGTTCAGCTTTTTCTTCTTTTACAAGCTCTCTGGACACTTCTTTACCGTTTTCTTTAACGACTTCGAAATGTTTTTTTAGCTTGCCTTCTTTTCCTTTTTGGACGACCTTTTCTTTCCCTTTTTCAAGAGAAGCGTCTTCTTGCTTTTTCACATCGAACGCAATCTTCTCTTCAACTACATCGGTGACCTTTTCGATACGAGTAATTGTAATATCAGCCTTTCCTTTCGTCAGCTTTGCATCTAACGCAGGCTTGATTTTATCTTCGTCTTTTATGTTCATCTTTTGCTGTTTTAAAAAGTCAGCGACCGTAGTCGAAGTCGTCCAGATCTTCTTTTGTTTCCCTGCATCATTCACAGTAACCTGAAATGCGGGCTCTATGTTAATCTTCATGTCTTTCGAAATATCTGTATCTATTGCGGGATCAATTTGATCTTGTTCTTTAACATCAACATCTTGTTCGTCCAGTAATGCACCGACCGTTTTTGCTGTTGACCATAATGTCTTTTCTTCCCCGTTTATTGTAAGCTTCACAGGTTTTGCAGCCTCATACACAACGTCCATGTCTGCTGTTATCTTTGTCTGTTTAGCAGGTGTGATCTTGTCTTCGTCTCTTGTCTTTATATCAAGCGTCTCCAAAAGATCACCGACTGTATTTGCATGTGTGCGTATATGTTTCTTTTTGCCATTGATAGAAACTGAGACTGATTGTTTCGTCAGCTCATGAGCCGCGTACGCAGTCCCGCTTCCTGCCAAAAGCAAACAAGCAGCAACCAGAATGACTTTGCTTTTGCTAAGCTTTACGGAAAACAGCTTTTTCATTTTTTGTGTGATGAAAAACGCCTCCTTCTCCTCGGAGAGATTATATAGAGTATCTAAAAGGCTGTCAACCCTCCCTTCTCTTTCTCCCAAAAGCTCAGTGTCTTCTTCATTATCCTGAAATACACTGAGAAACGGAAGAAAGACTTGTCGACAAACCTATCCTATGAGGAGAAGAAAGCATGTAGAACTTTTATAGAAAAACGCTGTAAGGGACAAGCTCTTACAAAACCCGCTAGCGTTTTTTGTCAGTTTATACGGAAAAGTCTTTTCGCATTTTCAGTCGTGATTGACGCAATCTCTTCAAAGGTCATTTCTTTTAATTCGGCGATTTGTTCTGCCACATATTTCACATAGCTTGGCTCATTTCTTTTCCCGCGGAAAGGGTGCGGTGTGAGAAACGGGCAGTCCGTTTCAATCAGCAGCCGGTCATTGGGAATTTCCTTCACTACTTCCTTCGGTTTCTTCGCATTTTTAAATGTCACCGGTCCCCCAAATGATAAATAAAAATTCATTTTCATGCATTCTCTTGCCACTTCCGCACTTCCTGTAAAGCAGTGCATGATTCCGCCCACAGCTTCTGCGCCTTCCTCTTTCAAAATGGTCACGACATCCTCCGTTGCATCACGGTTATGAATGATAATAGGCAAATTGACCTCTTTCGCTAAGGCGATTTGTTTTCTAAACACCTCTTTTTGAATATCTTTAGGTGATTTATCCCAATGATAATCCAGTCCCATTTCCCCTATTGCTACCACTTTCTCATGAGCAGAAAGCTCTTTAATCCACGCTAAGTCTTCCTCTGTCATGTCAATAGCGTCAACAGGGTGCCAGCCAATGGCTGCATAAATAAAATCATATTCCTCAATCATTTCCATCGCACGGGTAATCGTCGGACGGTCAAAACCAACTACGACAATTCGTTCAACTTTTTCAGCTTTTGCCCGTTCAATAACCTCATCCAGATCAGTATCATATTGTTCTGCATTTAAATGCGCGTGTGTGTCAAACAACATAAGTGAAAAACTCCTTTCTTGTCGAAACACAAAAGGTGTTCGACGAATTGTTACACGTGAAACACCTTTTGTTTTATCATTATTTAATTCTTGTGCCTTTTGGTAACGACTGATCGATAGACACGACCTTTAAAACGCCGTCTGCTTCTCCTGCAAGGATCATACCTTGAGAAAGCTCTCCTCTGAGTTTAACCGGTTTTAGATTTGTTACACAAACGAGTTTTTTTCCAACAAGCTCTTCAGGCGTATAATGCTTCGCAATGCCGGATACCACTTGGCGCTTTTCAAAACCAAGATCAAGCTGCAGCTTCAATAAACGGTCTGCTTTTTTCACTGGCTCTGCCTCAATGACCTCAGCTACGCGAAGCTCTACATCCATGAATTGATCAATCGTAATTTCAGGTAAACGATCGACCTCTTGCGGCTCTTCTTCTTTTGTTTCTTCTTTCGCTGGTGCCGAACCTTGCATTTTCCCTTTGATGTAAGCAATTTCTTCTTCTGCCTCTAAACGAGGGAACAATGGATCACCTTTTTGTACTTTTGTATCTTTCAGCTGGCCGAAAGCTGTAATGCTGTCCCAAGCTTTTAAAGATTCATCAGTAATACCTAGCTGCTCGAACATTTTTTCAGGTGTTTTTGTTAAGAATGGCTGAAGCAGTACCGCTGAAATACGCAATGATTCAGCGAGGTGATACATAACTGATCGCAATTCTTCTTCTTTTGCCGGATCTTTCGCAAGCACCCATGGAGCTGTCTCATCAATGTATTTGTTTGTGCGGCTGATGAGCTGCCATAAAGTCGAAAGTGCTACCGAGAACTCCATATTTTCCATTGCTTTCTCATAAGCTTTCACTGTTTCTTCAGCAACAGAAGTGAGCGTTTGATCAAATTCCGTAACAGCACCTTTGTAAGAGCCGATTTGACCGTCAAAATACTTATTAATCATCGCAACAGTACGATTCAATAGATTTCCTAAATCATTCGCTAAATCATAGTTAATCCGCTCAACAAATCCTTCCGGCGTGAATACACCGTCAGATCCGAACGGCACTTCGCGAAGCAGGTAATAGCGAAGCTCGTCTAAACCATAGCGCTCAATTAATGTAACCGGATCTACAACGTTTCCTTTTGATTTCGACATTTTTCCGTCTTTCATCAAAAGCCAGCCATGCGCGAATACTTGCTTTGGCAGCGGAAGATCCAGCGCCATCAGCATAATTGGCCAGTAAATAGTATGGAATCGTACAATCTCCTTACCGACTAAATGAACATCGGCAGGCCAATATTTTTGATAAAGCTCATCATTTTCTGTATCATAACCGAGTGCCGTTAAATAGTTAAATAGTGCGTCAATCCAAACATATACAACATGCTTTGGATTTTCCGGCACCTTCACGCCCCAATCAAAAGTGGTACGTGATACTGCCAAATCCTCAAGTCCAGGTTTGATAAAGTTATTAATCATTTCGTTTTTGCGTGATTCTGGCTGAATGAATGTCGGGTTTTCTTCATAGTATTTCAGAAGACGATCCGCGTATTTCCCCATGCGGAAGAAATAAGATTCCTCTTTGATCAATTCAACTGGGTGACCGCTGTCAGGGCTTTTTCCGCCGATGACCTCTCCCTTTTCATTCCGCTCAATATCAACGAGCTGAGTTTCCGTGTAGAACGTTTCATCAGGGATGCTGTACCAGCCTTCATACTCATCAAGATAGATGTCCCCGTTATCAAGAAGCTTTTGAAACACCTTTTCAATGACAACTTTATGCCGTTTTTCTGTCGTGCGGATAAAGTCGTCGTTTGAGATTTCAAGCTGCTTCCACAGTTTTTGAATATCTGCCGCTGCGCGATCCACATACTCCTGAGGTGTAATGTTTTCCTGTTCAGCTTTTTGCTGGATCTTTTGTCCATGCTCGTCCGTTCCCGTTAAATAGCGAACATCGAACCCTTTTAATCTTTTGTAACGTGCCATTGCATCTCCCGCGACTGTCGTATATGCATGGCCGATATGTAATTTTCCGCTCGGATAATAAATCGGTGTTGTAATGTAAAATGTATTGTTTTCTTGCGGCATCTTGAAACCTCCTAATCAGAATGTCAAAAAGCTCCCGCCCAAAGGACGAGAGCGGCGATAAGTGCAAATCATATATGAATATTATTTATATTTATCCTTTATCTATGATACCATCTTAGCCTTTAAGATCAAGAATATATACATACGCCCTGAAAAAGAATAATTAAAATTAAAAATCTTTAATGAAAATAAAAAAAGTCTGTTCGTGTCGAATTTTGTCGTATATAATCAAATGAAATAAAAAACTTTGGTTCGAAAGTCTTGATTTAAAAGGATTTTTAGTAGGATAATAGCTTTATTAAATATTTATAAAATGCTGTTATTTCGGTAGTTTCTAAGACATTACTGACTATAAGAACTAATTCTTACAATCAATAGTAAACAAAATGATTGACGATTATTGGAAACCTTGTTATGCTATGAAGGTAAGGATTTTGTCGAATAATGACGAAGAAAAATATAATTTAAACAAATAAGTATCTCTTGGGAGGAGAATGTTTATGAAATCTACTGGTATTGTACGTAAAGTTGATGAATTAGGACGTGTAGTTATTCCTATCGAACTGCGTCGTACTCTTGGAATCGCAGAAAAAGATGCTCTTGAAATCTATGTTGATGATGAAAAAATCATCCTTAAAAAATATAAACCAAACATGACTTGCCAAGTAACTGGTGAAGTTTCTGATGATAACCTTAAACTTGCAGGCGGTAAATTGGTTCTTAGTAAAGAAGGCGCTGAGCAAATCATCAGCGAAATCCAAAACCAGCTTCAAAACCTTAAATAATCATTTCTTGTACAAAAAACGTTCTTGTTATGACACAAGAACGTTTTTTTATTGCTTAATATGGTAAGCATCGTACACTTCACGCTTTGGTACATTGCGATCGACTGCTGCTTTTTTAATGGCTTCTTTAGACGTAGCGCCTTTCGAGATGTAATGCTCGACATGTTCTTTCGCAGTGAGGGTTTCCCACCATTGTTCTTCCTCATCTACCTCTTCATTATTACTTCCTTCTACGACAAGACAAAACTCGCCGCGTATCTGATCCTCGTTTGCCCATCCAATGACCTCAGATATGGTTCCTCGGATAAACTCTTCATATTTCTTAGTGAGTTCACGTGTTACAGCGATTTCCCGATCTCCTAATATCTCTGCCATCGCTGACAAGGTTTCCTTCAATCTGTGAGGCGCTTCATAAAAAATGATCGTTTCCCGCCGTTTTTTAAGGGCTTCAAGCTCCTTCTTCTTTTCTTTTTTCTGTCTGTTGAGAAAACCGTAAAAGAAAAAAGGCTGCGGTACAATACCTGAAGCAATAAGAGCTGTTAATGCAGCATTTGCTCCCGGCAACGGAACAACATAACCGCCTATATCCGTAAAATCCTTTACAATTTCCGCTCCGGGATCAGAAATCGTCGGCAGACCGGCATCACTGACAAGAGCAATGTTTTTTCCCGATTTCAGCCATTCAATAATTTTGTGCCCACTGCTTTCTTTATTGTGTTCGTGATAGCTGACGAGCGGTGTTTCAATTTCATATACATGACAAAGCTTTTTCGTTTGCCTCGTATCTTCCGCAGCAATCGCATCCACTGATTTCAGCGTGTCGATCGCCCGGAATGTCATGTCCTCTAGATTTCCGATTGGGGTTGGGACCAAGTAAAGAATTCCCATGTCCGACTTTCCATTAAAGCTCATTTGGCGCCTTAACATATACAGCCTCCTTGGTGTTCCGCTTTTCTTCTATATAAAGCTCTTTTTTCTTTCGAGTTAGTTTTTTGAAATAATATTCCGCCTGCATAGCTTCCCGCTTTGTTGAAAAGCTCTCGGCAAAAATTAATTCAACCGGACGTCTTACTTTAGTGTACTTTGCGCCCTTTCCATCATTGTGTGTTTTCACTCGTTTATGCAGATCGTTGGTATACCCGGCATACCAGCTATTGTCCTTACATTTCACGACGTAGAAGAAATGGTTATTTGTCTCCATATAAAATGGTCCAGATTTCTTTTGTATATTCATTTTGTTCATCATAAACGAATAAAGGAGCAAGAATTTTTAAATCCGGGCGCCCGCCTTTGATACCTTCAACCAAAATGGTATTGGCTTCTTTCCCTTGCTTCGGATAGACAAATTGTACACGTTTTGGCTCGATTTGATAAGCCTTCATCAGTTCAAAAATCTCTAGAAGCCTTCCCGGCCGGTGAACAAGAGCTGCTTTTCCCCCTTGCTTGAGCAGCTTGCTGCTGACTGAAATGACATCCTCCAGCGTGCAGTGGATTTCATGTCTTGCGATTCGGAGATGCTCGTTCATATTTTGTTCAGTTTGTTTCGGCGTTTTAAAATACGGCGGATTGCAGGTGACAACATCATATCGATTATGTCCAAGTTTCTCCGGCATGTTTTTCAGGTCATCATGTATGATCTGAATCTGATCCTGCAGCTTATTATACTCCACGCTGCGAACAGCCATATCATGCAGCCTTTCTTGTATTTCGACTCCCAGAATGTCTGCTTTTGATCTTGTACTGAGCAGCAGCGGCACAATACCATTGCCGGTGCATAAATCAACGATTTTCCCTTTTTGAATCGGAACGTACGCAAATTTGGACAGAAGCACAGCGTCCAACGAAAAAGCAAACACTGTTGGGCTTTGTATGATTTTCATGTCCTCTGCCAGCAAATAGTCTAATCTTTCATCATCATGTAATGAAACCATCTTCTTATCCTTTCAGTACCTTTGAAAAAGGCTCCCGTCTTATGCGGAAGCCTTTTCCCTATTTTTTATTTAAGAATGACAGACAGAAAAGACAATCCTCTTTTCGAACACTTCCATAGTGGACATTGCAGATATGAAATCCTTCTTGATACAGACGTGCCAGATTATCATATCCTTCCCCTATATCAGTTTGCTCTGTCTTCTGTGTTTTTGATTCTTTTTTATCAGCTTTGAACTTTTCAATCTGCTGCGTCGTATCGTCCAGCCGTTTGCGCAAATGCTTGTTTTCAAGCTGTAAATGATGATTTTCCTCAATCATCTCACCGATATGCTGCTTCAAATCCCCCAGCTGCCGGTACAGTGAACCAATTTGTTCTTCTAAGTTAATGACTGTATCAAATAACTCTTTTTTATCCAAGGTTCCACACCTCGTTAATCTGTGGTTTGTGCGGATACGACGCCCTCTTCCAAGAGCTCTTCCCAAGTATATTCTATCACTTTTTCACGGTTTATCAGTTCCACCTGAAGCACCCGTTCCAGAATATTTAGTCCGACGACCTTCGCGGGACCGTTTGCTGTCGTAATCATTTCTCCTATATCCGGAAGCTGTTCTTTTGCCGTCTCATACTCATCGTTCTCATATTTTAGACAGCACATCAATCGTCCGCAAAGACCCGAAATCTTCGTAGGATTTAAAGACAAGTTCTGATCCTTGGCCATTTTAATGGAAACGGGTTCAAAATCTCCAAGAAACGTTGAACAGCAAAGCATTCTTCCGCAAGGACCGATTCCTCCGAGCATTTTTGCCTCATCCCTCACTCCGATTTGGCGCAGCTCAATTCTTGTCTTAAAGATAGAAGCCAAATCCTTTACAAGCTCTCTAAAGTCGACTCGGCCGTCAGCAGTGAAGTAAAATATGACTTTATTGCGATCAAACGTGAATTCAACATCGACCAGCTTCATATCCAAGCCATGCTCAATCACTTTCTTTTGGCAGATATCAAATGCTGATAGTGCTTCCTGTTTATTTTCTTCTACAATGAGAAGATCGCGCTCGTCAGCCACACGTATCACTTTTCGAAGGGGAAGCACCACATCATGCTCATCCACCTGTTTATTTGCAATTACGACCTGGCCGTACTCAACGCCTCTGACAGTTTCTACAATTACGCAGCTGTCATGTTCTATATGAAATCCATTCGGATCAAAATAATATATTTTACCCGCTTTCTTAAAGCGGACACCAATTACATTGTACAAGCTTATCCCTCCTGCAACATTAACACCAAGTGCTCCATTAATCCTTGTACATTCACATTGGAATGAAGCCGTTTCTTTGCTTCTAAAACAGCAAGTATCTGATTCGTAACGCTTTGTTGTGTTGATTGTAGCGCATGCTGTTTTATTGATTGGAATAAGTCTTGATAAATCAATTTATCTTCATTTCCTATTTGGATGGACAACACATCACGATATATCAATAAGAGCATATCAAGACCCATTTCTTGATGGGTTTTTTCTTTGAAAAAGGGCATCCATTGATCTTGAATAAAGAAAAAAGCATGTCCTTTCCGCTGGTGTAGGACTTCATACAATTTTATCACTTTCGCTCTAGACTCTGCAAACTCATCATTTCGACTTAATTCGACTGCTTCTGCTACATTATTAGTCATGTTGGCCAGAAGCCTTGCCATATGAGGCGAGACGTCCTGTTCGATCAGTCTGTCTTCAATTGCTTTCGGCTGCAAAGGCTGAAAAGGAAGGGTTTGGCATCTTGAAATGATGGTATCCAATAACCTTTGGGGCTGCTCAGTGATGAGGACGGCCATTGTGTCTTTGTTCGGTTCTTCTAAAAATTTCAGCAGGCTGTTCGCCGCATTTGCTGTCATTTGATCTGCGTGCGAAATAATATACAGCTTTTTATGCGATTCAAGTCCTGTCTTAGAAAACTCTTCTTGGAGCGCTTGAATTTGCGCCTTTTTGATTGATAAGCCATCAGGCTGAACAAGATGGAGATCAGGATGGTTCCCTGACTCTATCCGTTTACAGTTTCGACAGCTCTCACAAGGCTCCGCGCCACCCTCCAGACAAAAGAAGCTTTTTGCAAGAAGCAGCGCGGCATCAAGCTTGCCTGTTCCTTTTTTCCCCTCAAACAAATAAGCGTGTGATAGTCTGTCCTTCTCAATACTATTATATAAAAGCTTCATCACTCTGGGCTGAAGCTCGTTCATTTCCTTCCAGGATATTGCCATTGTATCACTCTCTATGTGTAAAGGTTAATTAATAAACCTTTTATTTCGCCAATACGCTCCAGCAAATCTATTGCCGGTTTTTCCTGATCCATCATCTCTTCCGTAAGCTGTATCAATTTGTCATCTATTTCTTTCACAAGTCCCAGCGTTCTGCTGTTCCCATAAAGGTCAAAGCTTTTCGATGTTTCATGTGAAAGACCGCTGTCCACAGCTTCTTTGACAAAACGTTTCACAAGTCCTTTAAATCTCGCTAAGTCTTTAAAATTCCGAGATTTCGTTAGCCTTTTTCCGAATGCTTCTATATCAGATAACAGCCTGGTAAGCTGATCAAGCTTCATTTTGCTGCTTTGGTTTTCCATTAATGTTTTAAACGATGCCGTGATCTCAGATGTTTTCACAGAGGGAATCTGCTTATTATCTATAAATGTACGTATATCTTTATTAATTTTCACAGTTTCAGATCCTTAAAATTGATGAAATTCATCGACTGGAAGGACAAATACTGTCGCTCCGCCAACTTCAACTTCGACTGGATAAGGGACATAGGAATCAGCATTTCCGCCCATTGGAGATACAGGGGCAATCATCTGATCACGTTTCTGCCCGTTTTCTTTAATGAGACTCAACGCTTTATTGACGCGTATATCCTCGACACCGATCATAAACGTTGTATTGCCTGATTTAAGAAATCCTCCTGTCGTCGCAAGCTTTGTAACTCTGAAGTTGTGATCCGTTAAGGTTTTCAAAAGTCTGTTGCTGTCCTGATCTTGTACAACTGCCACTATCAATTTCATCTGTGAAGGCCTCCTTTAGATTGGAAACAACGTGATCTCGTTTACATTATTATATCAACTATTGGGAAACAGGTCACAATTGAATTTTTTTCAACGCTTCATCGATCACCTTTAGAACATCCTGAACGACGAGGTCTTTGGATTGCCCGGCATCAACTGAATGAAATCTTTCCGGAAATCGCTTCATCAGCTCTTGATAACCTTCTTGTACTTTTGTATGAAAGTCCAGTTTCTCTAAATCGAGCCTGTTTTTCTCCCGTGAGCCGTTTGCGTAAATACGCTTCAGTCCTTCTTCCGGATCAATTGAAAAATAAACCGTTACATGGGGCAACATATCTCCAATGGCAAATTCATTAATGGACAGAACCTCATCAATTCCAAGCCCTCTTGCATATCCTTGATACGCAAGAGAACTGTCTATGAATCTGTCGCAAAGAACGATAAACCCCTGTTCTAAAGCAGGTTTTACTTTTTCAACTAAATGCTGGCGTCTTGCAGCCGCATATAAGAGAGCTTCTGTTTTTGGGTCCATTAATGTATTGTTCTCATTCAGAATAACCTCTCGAATTTGTTCTGCAATATCTATTCCGCCTGGCTCTCGAGTTGCCATAACCTGAAGGCCTTCTGCTGTCAGTATGTTTTTGATTTCCTGCAGAACAGTCGTTTTTCCTGCACCTTCAGGACCTTCGAATGTAATAAATAAACCGCTCATGATTTCTCCTCTTCTATATAAACAAGTAGTTGTTTCTCTTTGATTTTCATATTCCCTTGAACATGCGTTTTCATGCTGATCAAGCGGCTGAGCTTTTGCACACTTTCTTTTGTTATTCTTTCTCCCGCCATAATCATCGGGATACCCGGAGGATAAGGGATGATATCTTCTGCATTCAGCCGGCCAGCTGCTTCCTCAAAGTCCACATATTCTTTCTTAAACGAATGTAAGACCTTTTTTGGATAAGGCAAGACAGTAACAGGCTGCACTCCCCATTCTGCAGAAACAAACGCCTGATCCGGAGGCGTTTTCTCAATCTCTTCATCAATGCTTCTAATGGTTTCAGCATTTATTCTCCGTTTCCCCCCCAATGGGAGAACGAGCAGAACTTGATTTTCATCAGCAAGCTCAGTGAATATGTTGGCACGCTCTAATATGCTTTGCAGCGTATAGCCAGAATGCCCGCGTTTTGAACGAATTGTGAGCTTCAGCGGATCCGTGATGATCAGTGGATTAGCAGGGTTAACAGCTTCTGCATTTGTAAGTGAATCAAACGTTTGTTTAAGTGTTTCTATCCGCTGCAGAATGTCAGAAAGCTTTTGTTCTTCTATAATATGCTGTACATAAGCGCGTGCAATATCTAACGAAGCCATTATCGGATAAGACGGGCTGCTGCTTTGTAATCGGTTTAAATACTCTGCCACCCGATCCCTGTTAATCCTGCAGCTGCTGTTGAGATGCAAATAAGAACCCATCGTCATGGCAGGCAACGTTTTGTGGGCCGACTGAACAACAATATCTGCCCCCATTTTTAAAGCTGAGACCGGAAAAGGCTCACCTAAAATAAAATGTGCGCCATGCGCTTCATCGACCAAAACAGGAATCCCGTAATGATGGGCTTCAGTAATGATCTCAGTCAAATCAGCACTATGTCCGTAATATGTCGGATTGGTCAGTACCAAGCCTTTCGCATCTGGATATGCTGCCAGGGCCTCTTTAATTGTTCCAAGCGGAACGTGCGTAGGCACATGCATCGCTGAATCAATGTCAGGTGCAAGATAAACCGGCTCAGCACCGGCCAAATCAACAGCATGAAATACAGATTTATGACAGTTTCTTTGAACCAGAATTGTATCACCAGGCTCACAAACAGATAAAATCATCGCTAAGTTTCCGACAGTCGTACCATTTACCAGAAAAAAACTTTCCGCCGATCCATATAATTGACTGACAAGCTCTTGAGCTTCTTTAATCACCCCGGAAGGATGATGGAGATCATCCAGCCCTGCCAGTTCAGTTACATCAATGGTGAGAAGCGGATCGAATATTGACTTAGCGTCATCAAAAAAGACATCTCCATTGTGATGTCCCGGAACATGAAATGAATGAGAATTTCTTCTCGCATGTTGAATTAATGCTTTATATAAAGGTGTGTTCATGAAAACAATCCTTTGAATGTGTCTTCTTACACTTTATTATATCGTGCCTCTGACAGAACTTAAAGCCAGACTTACTGGTAACTATCTTTCCTTTATTGTAAGCAGCTTTTGCTTCAGATCGCCTTCCATCATCATGAGCTCTTCTTCTGCCTGACGGCGTTTGATTCGTCCTTCTTCTTGTATAGTCAGTGTTTCTTCAAGCGTGCTTATTAAGCTTTCCTGCACCTTCTTCAAGGTATCTATATCAACAAGGCCTCGTTCATTTGCCCGTGCAGTTTCAATTGTATTGGTTTTTAAAAGCTCCGCATTTTTCAGCAAAAGCTCATTGGTTGTATCAGATACTTTCTGCTGTGCATCCACTGCATTGCGCTGCCTTAAAAGCGTCAGTGCAATGGCAACTTGATTTTTCCATAGCGGAATTGCTGTCACAATGGATGACTGAATCTTTTCAGCTAACGCTTGGTTTGTATTTTGAATCAGCCTGATTTGCGGTGCACTTTGGATTGTAATTTGCCTGCTCAGCAGCAAATCATGAACCCTTTTATCTAACCGGTCAGCAAATTGAATTAAATCATTCACCTCTTGAACGGCCATTTGGTTATGATCACTCGATTCAGCCTGTTGCTTCAGTTCAGGAATTGTTTTAGTTTTTAATTCCTCCAGCTTCAGTTCTCCTGCAGCAATATAAACATTCAGCGCGGCAAAATATTCTTTATTTTTTTCATATAACTGCTCTAACAGCTTGTTGTCACTGATTAAAGCATTTTTAGAGTGCTCCAGCTTTAAGCTGATTCTGTCTATCTGCACACTGGTCTTTTGGTATTTAGACAGCACCTCTTGAAGAGAACTTGATACTCTTCCAAATATGCGTGCCAAAAAACCCTTTTTCTTAGATTGGAGATCATCAGGATTTACTTGCTCCAGCTTTTTCATCAGCTCTCCAAGTATTTCGCCAATCTCCCCGACATCCTTCTTTTGAACATGATTAATCATATCATGAGAAAAGTTCAGCAGTTTAGATTGAGCTTGTGAACCGTATAAGACAATGCTTTGCATATTTTTATGATCAATCTGTCCAGCAAGCTGAATTGCTTTTTCCTTGTTTTCCTCAGGAAGAACATCAACAAGCCGTACTTGCTCTTTCTCTGCTTTTACAGCCTCCGAACCTGGTATCTCTATGTTACCACCAAAAGGATCTGCCAATAATTCATCTATATGAAGGTCGCTTTGGTCTCGGTTCATCGCTCTTACCCTCTTCCCTTATTTCTTTAATGAATGTTTTGCTGCGTCTAATTCAAACTGCAACTCGTCAATTTCATCACCCATTGCTTGAGTTAAATCTTCCTCTAAACGCTTGGTCAATTCAGTAAGAGTGATGCGTGTCTCACTTAACGACATCGACAGTTCTTTGCTTTTTTTTGGGTGAGATGATAGAAAAGCATACTTCTCTGTCAATTCAACAACCGAATCGAGAGTTTGATAAAAAAATCGTTCTGCCTGATAAAACCGCTTTGGCTCTTTTTTGGTGAGGAGATAAATCCTTCTCACAATCCTTAGCATTTCTGCATTTTGCTTAAACATTTGAATGCTTTTAGCCTGAAACAAGGCTTTCCTAAGACGGATCATTTTCTGCCTTGCTTCCTCTAAGTTTTTCTTAATGTAAGCATACTCTCTTCCTGTCAATTCATGCTTTTTAAGAAATAACCGTCTTGCATTCCAGATGCCAGCTATATATACGGCTGCTCCAGAAGCAAGCCCATAAACAATAGATAAAAAAAGCGACTGGTTTAAACCAAAAAAGCTCAATATTCCAATGAAAACAAAAGTCGCACTGCTAGTTAAACTCCACATCAAAAAGTGAAAAAATCTCTGCATGAGATAATCGACTCCTGTGTCTATACTCAGTTTTAATATTATTATCTACTACGTTCAATCCTTAAACAAGTTTCATCTTCTTTTTATTATTAAGAGTACAAAAAAAGACCTTTTCAGGTCTATGAATATAATGGCGGTGTATGAATGCTCTTTAGTTTTTTTACGTAAAACGCATAGTCAGGATCAGAAGTTGATGTAGAAATTACTTTTCTCTCACAATCTAAGCATATGAATTTCGTATAAAGATGAATGCCTCTATTCTTCTCTTGATCACAAATCACACATGTATGATTAAGTTTAACTGTTTCGTCCATCTTCTCCACCTCCGTACAGTTAGCCTCCCCTTAAAACGGATA
>NZ_CP151946.1:0-32500 GCF_038592935.1 Bacillus sp. FSL K6-1560 | reverse complement strand
AGATCACCTGGTTTCGGGTCTACGACCACGTACTCATGCGCCCTATTCAGACTCGCTTTCGCTGCGGCTCCGCATCTTCTGCTTAACCTTGCACGGGATCGTAACTCGCCGGTTCATTCTACAAAAGGCACGCCATCACCCGTTAACGGGCTCTGACTACTTGTAGGCACACGGTTTCAGGATCTCTTTCACTCCCCTTCCGGGGTGCTTTTCACCTTTCCCTCACGGTACTGGTTCACTATCGGTCACTAGGGAGTATTTAGCCTTGGGAGATGGTCCTCCCGGATTCCGACGGAATTTCACGTGTTCCGCCGTACTCAGGATCCACTCAGGAGAGAACGAAGTTTTGACTACAGGGCTGTTACCTCCTATGGCGGGCCTTTCCAGACCTCTTCATCTACCTCGTTCTTTTGTAACTCCGTACAGAGTGTCCTACAACCCCAAGAGGCAAGCCTCTTGGTTTGGGCTAATCCCGTTTCGCTCGCCGCTACTCAGGGAATCGCATTTGCTTTCTCTTCCTCCGGGTACTTAGATGTTTCAGTTCCCCGGGTCTGCCTTCTCATATCCTATGAATTCAGATATGGATACCACTCCATTACGAGTGGTGGGTTTCCCCATTCGGAAATCTCCGGATCAAAGCTTGCTTACAGCTCCCCGAAGCATATCGGTGTTCGTCCCGTCCTTCATCGGCTCCTAGTGCCAAGGCATCCACCGTGCGCCCTTTCTAACTTAACCGTTAAAAAGAATCACTATGTGATATCTTGTGTTACTAATTGAATGTGATGTCTACTGTTATCTAGTTTTCAAAGAACACGTTGGTGGAGCCTAGCGGGATCGAACCGCTGACCTCCTGCGTGCAAAGCAGGCGCTCTCCCAGCTGAGCTAAGGCCCCGTTATATAAGATGGTGGGCCTGAGTGGACTCGAACCACCGACCTCACGCTTATCAGGCGTGCGCTCTAACCAGCTGAGCTACAGGCCCATCTTAACTTATTCAAGGAACAAAGTTCCTTCAAAACTAAACAAGACAGGGAACGTTCTGTTTATAAGACCCAAGGTCTTATATTCCGTATAATATCCTTAGAAAGGAGGTGATCCAGCCGCACCTTCCGATACGGCTACCTTGTTACGACTTCACCCCAATCATCTGTCCCACCTTCGGCGGCTGGCTCCTAAAAGGTTACCTCACCGACTTCGGGTGTTACAAACTCTCGTGGTGTGACGGGCGGTGTGTACAAGGCCCGGGAACGTATTCACCGCGGCATGCTGATCCGCGATTACTAGCGATTCCAGCTTCACGCAGTCGAGTTGCAGACTGCGATCCGAACTGAGAACAGATTTGTGGGATTGGCTTAACCTCGCGGTTTCGCTGCCCTTTGTTCTGTCCATTGTAGCACGTGTGTAGCCCAGGTCATAAGGGGCATGATGATTTGACGTCATCCCCACCTTCCTCCGGTTTGTCACCGGCAGTCACCTTAGAGTGCCCAACTGAATGCTGGCAACTAAGATCAAGGGTTGCGCTCGTTGCGGGACTTAACCCAACATCTCACGACACGAGCTGACGACAACCATGCACCACCTGTCACTCTGCCCCCGAAGGGGACGTCCTATCTCTAGGATTGTCAGAGGATGTCAAGACCTGGTAAGGTTCTTCGCGTTGCTTCGAATTAAACCACATGCTCCACCGCTTGTGCGGGCCCCCGTCAATTCCTTTGAGTTTCAGTCTTGCGACCGTACTCCCCAGGCGGAGTGCTTAATGCGTTAGCTGCAGCACTAAGGGGCGGAAACCCCCTAACACTTAGCACTCATCGTTTACGGCGTGGACTACCAGGGTATCTAATCCTGTTCGCTCCCCACGCTTTCGCTCCTCAGCGTCAGTTACAGACCAGAGAGTCGCCTTCGCCACTGGTGTTCCTCCACATCTCTACGCATTTCACCGCTACACGTGGAATTCCACTCTCCTCTTCTGCACTCAAGTTCCCCAGTTTCCAATGACCCTCCCCGGTTGAGCCGGGGGCTTTCACATCAGACTTAAGAAACCGCCTGCGAGCCCTTTACGCCCAATAATTCCGGACAACGCTTGCCACCTACGTATTACCGCGGCTGCTGGCACGTAGTTAGCCGTGGCTTTCTGGTTAGGTACCGTCAAGGTACCGCCCTATTCGAACGGTACTTGTTCTTCCCTAACAACAGAGCTTTACGATCCGAAAACCTTCATCACTCACGCGGCGTTGCTCCGTCAGACTTTCGTCCATTGCGGAAGATTCCCTACTGCTGCCTCCCGTAGGAGTCTGGGCCGTGTCTCAGTCCCAGTGTGGCCGATCACCCTCTCAGGTCGGCTACGCATCGTTGCCTTGGTGAGCCGTTACCTCACCAACTAGCTAATGCGCCGCGGGTCCATCTGTAAGTGGTAGCCGAAGCCACCTTTTATGTTTGAACCATGCGGTTCAAACAACCATCCGGTATTAGCCCCGGTTTCCCGGAGTTATCCCAGTCTTACAGGCAGGTTACCCACGTGTTACTCACCCGTCCGCCGCTAACATCAGGGAGCAAGCTCCCATCTGTCCGCTCGACTTGCATGTATTAGGCACGCCGCCAGCGTTCGTCCTGAGCCAGGATCAAACTCTCCGATAAAGTAGTTTGACTGACTACGCACATCGCTGTGCGATTTATAAAAAATGAATTAACAGGTACGTTTTGTCTTGTTTAGTTTTCAAAGAACTTTGTTTACCGCTCGTTTAAGCGACTTTATTATCATAACATTTACCGTCGCTACTGTCAACAACTTTTTAACATTTCCTTTTTAAAAAAGCTGTTCGTCATCAGCGACGTATATTAGAATAACACCTTCAGTTGTCTAAGTCAATACATAATATCAATTAAATGATAAATTGCTTAATAACGACTAACGCAGCTATCCCGGGTATCCCTAAAATTCCACTGATAGCTGTTGTAACCAGATTAATCGGCACATGAATGCCAAGACTGCCGCCAAACATATTTACACAAACCAGCAGCAAAGCACCTGCCACAAATTTAACAGCTGTGATGCCAATCCACTTTAAAGGCTTCGCAGCTGAACCTGATAAAAAAAGAAGAATAACCAGTCCTAAAATAATCCCAATAATAAAAATAGGCTCCATGAATCTTCTCATCTCCTTCGCTTGTTCTAGTACAAGCTTATGAGAAGATCCAGGAGTTTAGACCACTTACTTCCACCGGCTGATTTTTAAATTTCGCTGCTTCGCTTCCCTTAAGTAAAAAAAATACTTCGCTTCAGCTACTTTCAGTTCGTATAACACTTCAGCAGACGGTTCTAAGCTTTTTTCAACCAGCTTTTTTTGCCTGTTCCACTCTTCCTTTTGCTTAAAAAGCTGCTCGGTTAGTTTTTCATCAAACTCTCTTCTTAATGTTTTCTTGCGAAGAAAACCCATGGATCGCTTTTTCCTCCTTACAATTCACGTCTTCCTTCAAGTGCTTTAGAAAGAGTGACCTCATCAGCATATTCCAAATCACCGCCGACGGGCAGTCCGTGGGCAATACGGGAGAGCTTAATACCAGACGGCTTGAGGAGCCTTGATATATACATCGCTGTTGCTTCCCCTTCTATATTAGGGTTTGTCGCGAGGATCACTTCTGTCACTTGATCATCCTGTAATCGTTTTAACAATTCTGGTATTTTAATATCCTCCGGTCCGATGCCGTCCATTGGAGAAATAGCGCCGTGAAGAACGTGATACTGTCCGTTGTATTCCTTCATTTTCTCCATAGCGATAACATCCTTAGGGTCTTGCACAACACAGATAACAGACTTATCCCTGCGCGTATCTTCACATATATAGCAAGGGTCCTGATCTGTAATATGCCCGCAAACTGAACAATATGTCAGGTTGCGTTTCGCATTTACTAATGCTTTCGCAAAATCTAATACTACATCTTCTTTCATACCTAGAACAAAAAAAGCCAGACGAACCGCTGTTTTCGGTCCGATCCCTGGCAATTTCATAAAGCTGTCAATCAGCTTTGATATTGGTTCAGGATATTGCATGTTCTTTTATCCCCCTAGAATAAACCTGGCATGTTCATTCCCTTTGTAAATTGACCCATTGTTTCGTTTGTGATTTCGTCAACTTTTTTCAAAGCTTCATTCGTTGCAGCAAGCACTAAATCTTGAAGCATATCAATATCTTCAGGATCAACGACTTCTTCTTTGATGATAACATCCAGGATTTCTTTTTGGCCGTTTGCTTTTACTGTTACCATACCGCCGCCTGCAGTTCCTTCAACAACCTTTTCTGCAAGCTCTTCTTGAGCCTTCGCCATGTCCTTTTGCATTTTTTGCATTTGTTTCATCATTTTTTGCATATTACCCATTCCGCCACGCATAGCATTCACTCTCTTTCATTTTGTTAGTCTTTTATTTCAATTAAATCCGCTCCAACAAGCTTTTTCGCTTCGGCAATAAGCGGGTCTTCTTCAGCCGGTTCATTTGATCCTTCATTTTCCTGCTGATGATCTTCTAAAAATTCTTCTCTTATTTTACCCCATTGTGCTTCTGGAACGCCAATCAAATCCATTCTTTTTCCGAGCATCGATTCTAAAATCTGCTCTAGATTAGTCCGGACTCCGTTGTTATCCTCAGCGACCATTTTACAATGAATTTCATATTTGAATTTCAGAACAAATGCCGCCGATCCGGCAGCCACAGGTTCACTGTCATTCAGCAAAGCGGCATGTGATACTTTGTTTTGCTGTTTGAGATGAGCAAGAAGCTTGCCCCAACTGTTTCTGAGCAGATCAAGATCCGGTCTTGTGGCTTCCTTCAAAATCTCATGAATTCTGCCTACTGGCGCTTTGTAATTGGATTTCCCGCCCTTTGGCACACGCGGCGCTTCTTTTTTCGGGCTTTCCGCAGCTGCTTTTATGCCCGTTGTTTTGAGCCGCTCTACTTCCTGTTCGAGCTGCTGGATTTTTTTCATCAGCATATCCACTTCCGGGAGATCAGCAGCAGATTGATGTGAGGTTTGGCAAATCTTCACAACGGCCACTTCGAAAAAGATACGCGGATGATTTGTCCATTTCATTTCCTGATGGCTCTTGTTCAGAATATCAATCATTTCATATAGGGCCTGAGCCGGAATTTGTTCACTTAGTTCCCGGAACGTTTCATCGACTTTTACTTTCTCAAGCACTCCCTCTAAGCCAGGGGCTGTTTTGTACAGCAGCATGTCCCTGAAATAGAAAATCATATCTTCTATCAGCTTAGCTGGATCTTTTCCTTGCTGAAGCAATTCATTTAATGTTTCCAGTGCGTCAGAAACGTTTTTATCATGCAGGGATTTTGCAAGCTTCCCGATATATAATTGAGAAACAGCACCCGTAATTAAAAGCGCATCTTCGACTTTCAGGATATCGCCGCTGAATGATATGGCCTGATCAAGGAGGCTCAGGGCATCCCTCATCCCTCCGTCTGCAGCACTCGCGATGATATCCAGCGATCCTTCCTCCACTTGCAGCTGTTCAGCATCAACAATTTTATTCATGCGCCCTACAATCGCTTGGGAGGTAATTCGTTTAAAGTCAAAACGCTGACATCTAGAGATAATGGTTAAAGGAATTTTGTGCGGTTCAGTTGTTGCTAATATGAAGATACAATGCTCAGGCGGCTCTTCTAATGTTTTTAGTAATGCATTAAAAGCGCCGATAGAAAGCATATGCACCTCATCTATGATATATACCTTATATGTGACGGCCGATGGGGCAAACTTCACTTTATCGCGAATGTCACGAATCTCATCAACACCGTTATTAGAAGCGGCGTCAATTTCTATGACATCGGATATTGACCCGTTTGTTATCCCTTTACAGGCCGCACATTCGTTGCATGGCTCATCAACAGGAGCATGTTCACAGTTGACAGCCTTGGCAAATATTTTGGCTGCACTGGTTTTTCCGGTTCCTCTTGGCCCGGAAAACAGATAGGCGTGAGAAAACTTTTTTTGCAAAAGGGCATTTTGCAGCGTTTTTGTAATGTGTTCTTGTCCGACCACATCTTCAAAGCGCTGAGGCCTGAATACTCGATATAAAGCTTGGTAACTCACGGGTTTGCCCTCCTCCGTTATTCATCATTCCCATTATACATGAACCTTGTTTCGATTCCAAAAGCTCTTTTTACATAACAAAAAACTCACCTAATGTTAGGTGAGTCTGAAAATTTGATGATTGATTTACCGTGCACCTTCTGTCGATTCGCTACCCTAAGCGTTACTTAAGCAGTTAGCTCGGCCCAGGCAACCCTGCGGCACATGAGAGGTTTCACTTAATGCTGCTTCCTTCCGGACCTGACATGGTTCATGAATTCCCATTGCGCAGGACCCAAACGTCAACACCACTTACTTAAGGCAGGCCTTAAAGTAAACGAACCTCGAGAAGGGATTCGGCCCTGCTAGAGCGGATTGCAGGTACAGGGCACCGCTACCTCCCCGCTTAGCACGGCAAAATAAATATCAAATTTTATGTTGCATCTATTACGATGCACACTTAAGTATATCTGTTTCCCCTAAAAATTGCAACCGTACTATTCAGACAAGTTTTTCCTGGCGGCTTTCTTCTTTTTTCTTAGTTCTCTGAAAAACGCACTGAGCATTCCGCCGCATTCTTCCTCAAGTACACCGCTCACCACTTCAGCCTGATGATTAAAGCGTTCCTCCTGAAGAAGGTTCATTAGCGTGCCTGAACAGCCGCCTTTCGGATCAAATGCGCCAAAAACCACTTTTTCCACTCGAGAAAGTACGACGGCACCAGCACACATTGGACATGGCTCAAGCGTCACATAAAGAGTCGCACCTTCCAGCCGCCATGTTCCGAGTGCCTTACATGCTTCATCAATTACAAGCATTTCTGCATGGGCAATAGATCGTTGCTCAGTCTCTCTTAAATTATGTGCACGCGCTATAATTTCATCATTAACGACAAGCACCGCACCTATTGGCACTTCACCTTTCTCTTCAGCCTTTTTCGCTTCTTTAATTGCTTCTTTCATATAAAGTTCATCTTGTGTCATAAGGATAAGCTCTCTTTTCAAAGTTTTTTCATCGCCTAAAAAGGCTACATATTAACTATAACTGAAACGGAAAGGAGACTGTCGATTGTCCAAAGCAGATACAGCCCTTCTCATTGTAGACATGATCAATAATTTTGAATTCGATATGGGAGAAACCCTCGCTAAAAAAACAGAAAAAATCGTTCCTCATATTTTATCATTAAAGGAGCACGCGAGACAAAATGAATGGCCGATTATTTACATCAATGATCATTATGGACTTTGGCAAGCTGATATTAAAAACATTCAGCAAGAATGCACAAATGAAAGAAGCAAGGATATCATCACAAAGATAGCTCCGGAAGATGCTGATTATTTTTTAATCAAACCGAAACATTCCGCTTTCTACGAAACTGCACTTCACACCCTTCTTACTGAGTTGCAGGTGAGACATATTATCTTAACAGGTATAGCCGGCAATATATGTGTGCTGTTTACCGCTAATGACGCTTATATGAGGGAATACAGCATCACGATTCCTAAGGACTGTATCGCGTCAAACAGTGACGAAGATAACGAATTCGCCTTAACCATGATGGAGAATGTTCTTTTCGCAGAAATTACGACGGAAGAACAAATTACAGAAAAATAAACATGATCAGCGCTTTTCTTTCATACATTGATAGCGATATGAAAGGAGGCGTTTTTCATTCAAATTTATGTGGTAAAACAAGGCGACACTCTTTCTGCTATCGCTTCACAATACAGAACAACTGTAAGTGAAATCACAGAAACGAATGAAATACCGAATCCCGACAGCCTTGTTGTCGGACAAACCATTGTCATTCCAATAGCTGGCCAGTTCTATGATGTTCAACAAGGTGATACCCTGACATCCATCGCACGGCGGTTCAATACAACGGCAGCCGAACTTGCCAGGGTTAACCGAATCCAGTTAAATACCGTATTGCAGATTGGTTTTCGCTTATACATCCCTCCCGTTCCTAAACGAGACATCGAATCAAATGCTTATTTGGAACCCCGCGGAAATCAAGTCAGCGAAAATCTCCAGCAGGCGGCCAGAGAAGCGTCGCCCTACTTAACGTACCTTGGCGCATTCAGTTTCCAGGCACAGCGTGACGGAACATTAGTCGCACCGCCTTTAACAAATTTAAGAAGCATTACAGAGAATCAAAACACGGCATTGATGATGATTATAACGAACCTAGAAAACCAGGCATTCAGCGATGAACTCGGCCGGATCCTTTTGAACGACGATACTGTAAAAAGAAGACTTTTAAATGAAATAGTCGAGAATGCAAAAAGATATGGTTTCTATGATATTCATTTTGACTTTGAATATTTGCGGCCCCAGGATAGAGAAGCCTATAACCAATTTCTCCGCGAAGCAAGGGATCTTTTCCATCGAGAAGGCTTAGAAATTTCTACGGCGCTTGCCCCAAAAACAAGCGCAACACAGCAGGGCAGATGGTACGAAGCCCATGATTACAGAGCCCATGGCCAAATCGTCGACTTTGTTGTTCTCATGACATATGAATGGGGCTATAGCGGCGGGCCGGCTCAAGCTGTTTCTCCAATCGGGCCTGTTCGGGATGTCATAGAATATGCTTTGACTGAAATGCCTGCGAATAAAATTGTCATGGGCCAGAATTTATATGGGTATGACTGGACACTGCCATACACAGCTGGCGGAACTCCGGCAAGAGCAATAAGCCCTCAACAAGCCATTGTCATTGCCGATCAAAACAATGCAGAAATTCAGTATGACCAAACCGCTCAGGCCCCTTTCTTCCGCTATACTGATGCAGAAAACAGAAGACACGAGGTATGGTTCGAGGATGCCCGCTCGATTCAAGCAAAATTTAATCTGATTAAAGAGCTGAATTTAAGAGGCATCAGCTATTGGAAGCTGGGTCTTTCCTTTCCGCAAAACTGGCTGCTGCTGTCTGATCAATTTAATGTTGTTAAAAAGACGTTTCGATAATTTGGAAACGTCTTTTTTTCATGGGGGCACCCAAGGGTTGTGATACAATATGAAGGTCGGTAACTGACGCACGTTTTTCAGATATAAGGAGGATTCCGATGAATACAGCCCCTTTTATTGCAATAGAAGGTCCTATCGGGGCAGGAAAAACAACTCTCGCAACGATGCTCTCACAAGAATTCGGATTCCCTATGATCAATGAGATTGTAGAGGATAACCCGTACCTTGATAAGTTTTATGACAATATAGAGGAATGGAGCTTCCAGCTCGAGATGTTTTTTCTTTGTCACAGATACAAACAGCTTGAAGACACCAGTGATCACTTTTTAAAAAAGGGACAGCCTGTAATAGCTGATTATCATATTTATAAAAATGTGATTTTTGCGGAACGCACCTTGTCTCCACATCAGCTGGAAAAATACAAAAAGATATATCACCTGCTAACGGATGATCTGCTAAAGCCGAATTTCATCATTTACATAAAGGCCAGTCTGCCTACATTGCTACACCGCATTGAAAAACGCGGGCGCCCCTTTGAGAAAAAAATTGAAACTAGCTATTTGGAGCAGCTGATTTCAGATTATGAAGTCGCCATCAAGCAGCTGCAGGAAGCAGACCCTGAACTTACAGTGTTAACCGTAGATGGTGATTCAAAGGATTTCGTTTTGAATAAGAGCGACTTTGAACGCATTGCCGCCCATGTAAAGGAGCTTATCGTATGAAGGAACATCATATCCCTAAGAATTCAATTATTACAGTAGCAGGAACAGTAGGTGTCGGAAAATCGACTTTAACGAAAACTTTAGCTAAACGGCTTGGATTTAAAACATCTTTGGAGGAAGTCGATCATAATCCATACTTGGAAAAGTTCTATCATGATTTTGAACGTTGGAGCTTTCACCTTCAAATTTACTTCTTAGCTGAACGCTTCAAAGAACAAAAAACAATTTTTGAAGCCGGCGGAGGTTTTGTACAGGATCGTTCGATTTATGAAGATACAGGAATTTTCGCAAAAATGCATGCTGATAAAGGGACAATGTCAAAGGTTGATTATAAGACTTACACAAGCCTTTTCGAAGCAATGGTGATGACACCGTATTTCCCACACCCAGATGTGTTGATCTATTTAGAAGGAGATCTGGAGAACATTTTAAACCGGATTGAACAACGCGGCCGTGAGATGGAGCTTCAGACAAGCAGGTCTTATTGGGAAGAAATGCATACACGCTACGAGAACTGGATAAGCGGTTTTAATGCCTGCCCTGTTTTAAAACTTCGCATTGAAGATTATGATCTTCTGAACGACGAAAACTCGATTGAAAATATTGTAGATCAAATTGCTTCAGTTATTCATGATAATCAAAAAAAGTGAATCTCAGTCGAGATTCACTTTTTCTTTAAAATAAAAAATCCGCCGCACCGAATGCAACGGACAAAACAATCTCCAATATATGCTTGTGTTTCATTAGAATTAAAATCAATATGGCGGAGGAAGAGGGATTCGAACCCCCGCGGGCTTTGACACCCCTGTCGGTTTTCAAGACCGATCCCTTCAGCCGGACTTGGGTATTCCTCCGTATCGACAAGACTTACTATATCACGTATGTTCTCGTGTGGTCAAGCATTTTTAAAAACTTTTTTTGTTTTTATGAAAATGGCGTGTTTACATAAGCAAAAAGGCGCACCCTGTCAGGCACGCCTTTCCATAATTTACGGTTTCATTACTTCTCTATTCCCCATATAAGGACGAAGCACTTTCGGAATCACAACGCTTCCGTCTTCCTGCTGATAATTTTCTAAGATAGCGGCAACTGTTCTTCCAACCGCCAGTCCTGAACCGTTCAGTGTGTGTACATGCTCAGGCTTGCCTTTCGCTTCACGTCTGAAACGAATATTCGCACGTCTCGCCTGGAACGCTTCGAAGTTGCTGCAAGAAGAGATTTCTCGATATGTGTCTTGGCTCGGAATCCAAACTTCGATATCGTATTTTTTCGCAGCCGTAAAGCCTAAGTCACCCGTACACATGCTCATGACACGGTATGGAAGCTCAAGCAGCTGAAGAACCCGTTCTGCTTGGTTTGTAAGCTTCTCTAATTCTTCATAAGAATCTTCAGGCTTCACAAACTTTACAAGCTCAACTTTATTAAATTGGTGCTGACGAATTAATCCGCGTGTGTCACGTCCTGCTGAACCAGCTTCAGAACGGAAGCAAGCACTGAATGCCGCATAGTTGATCGGCAGGCTGTCACCTGAAAGGATTTCATCGCGATGCATGTTTGTAATCGGCACTTCCGCCGTTGGAATTAAGAAATAATCTTCTTCTCTGATTTTAAATGCATCCTCTTCAAATTTAGGAAGCTGCCCCGTTCCCGTCATGCTTGCGCGGTTTACCATATATGGCGGGATCACTTCAGTGTAGTTATACTCATCCACATGCAGATCAAGCATAAAGTTATAAAGCGCACGCTCCAGACGAGCACCTAAGCCTTTATAGAACACGAAACGGCTTCCTGTTACTTTGGCAGCACGTTCAAAATCCAGAATACCCAGCTCATCCGCAATATCCCAGTGCGGCTTCGGCTCATAAGCAAATGAAGGCTTTTCACCCCATTTACGCACTTCTACGTTGTCGTCTTCTGTTTCACCGACAGGTACAGACTCATGCGGAATATTCGGGATTGAGAGCAGGATTGTATCAAGCTCAGCTTCCACTGTTCGCAATTCTTCATCAAGCTTTTTAATTTCCTCGCCGACTTCACGCATTTCTTTAATAATGTGATCCGCGTCTTTTTTCTCACGCTTCAGCACAGCAACCTGCTGAGAAACTTCATTTCGTTTTCCTTTTAACTCTTCAACCTTGCCGATAAGCTCTCTTCGTCTATCATCCAGCGCCTCAAACTTATCAAAATCAGTTAAGTCTTCGCCTTTGTGTACAAGCTTTGCTTTAATTTCTTGAAAATTTGCTCTCAGCATTTTCGTATCAAGCATGCGAAACACTCCTTTTTTTATTGATTTGTCGAAAATAAAAAGAGCCCTCATCCCCATAAAGGGACGAGAGCTCTCGCGTTGCCACCCTGATTGAAAACAAATCAAAGACTCGTTTTCCACTTTCAAACATAACGGTTATCCCGTAAATGCCTACTTGTTTCAGCATTTCGCTCAAGGATGGATTCAGACAGCATCTTTCACCGATTCGCACCAACCATCGGCTCTCTTAGAAAGAGAGGCTCCCTACTAGTTCCTATCAACGCTTTTCGATCTTTATTTGTGCTTATAATGTACTATAAGTTTCCACAGCTTTCAACTGTTTTATACAAGTGCCTTTTGCTTGTATTCCTTAACCATTTCAACAAACAGCTGTGTTACTCGGTGATCTTCTGTCAGCTCCGGATGGAATGAGCAGCCAAGGAATTGCCCCTGTTTCGCGGCTACAATACGACCATTATGCTCCGATAAAACTTCAACATTTTCACCAGCTTCTAAAATATGCGGAGCACGGATGAATACCCCTGTAAAAGGCTCGTCCAAGCCTTTAATTGTTAAATCAGCTTCAAAGCTGTCAACCTGCCGGCCAAATGAATTACGTTCCACAACCACATTCAGAAGACCTAAATGAGGATTATCTGAACCGGCAATTTCTTTTGCTAATATAATTAATCCGGCACATGTTCCAAACATCGGTTTGCCCTGAGCAGCGAATTCACGAAGCGGCTCCATGAAATTATACGTATCGATCAAACGGCGCATCGTTGTGCTCTCACCGCCCGGCAAAATCAACCCGTCAACTTCGTTCAGCTGCTCCGGACGTTTTACGACAAGACCAGCCGCGCCGCATGCTTCAATCGCATGGATGTGCTCTCTAACTGCTCCTTGAAGTCCTAGTACACCTATTGTTAACATGTCAGCAGCGCTCCTATGTTCTTACCAGCCGCGTTCTTGCATACGCTGTTCTGGAAGTAAGTTTGAGATTTCAATCCCTTTCATTGCAGTACCAAGCTCTTTTGACAGCTCAGCGATCAATTTGTAATCAGTGAAGTGAGTTGTTGCTTCCACAATTGCTTTCGCAAATTTAGCAGGGTTGTCTGATTTGAAAATACCAGAACCAACAAATACTCCGTCAGCACCGAGCTGCATCATGAGAGCAGCATCAGCTGGAGTTGCTACGCCACCAGCGGCAAAGTTAACGACAGGAAGCTTGCCGTCTTTTTTAATTTGAAGAAGAAGCTCGTAAGGAGCACCTAGATTTTTCGCTTCTGTCATTAGTTCATCCTCACTCATCGCAACTACTTTGCGCACTTGAGCGTTAACTTTACGCATATGGCGAACAGCCTCAACAATATTACCTGTCCCAGGCTCACCTTTTGTGCGAAGCATAGAAGCACCTTCCGCAATACGGCGTGTTGCTTCACCAAGATCACGGCAGCCACAGACAAAAGGAACTGTGTATTCATTTTTATTTAAATGAAATTCTTCGTCAGCCGGCGTCAGAACTTCACTTTCATCAATATAGTCAACACCCATAGCTTCAAGCACACGCGCTTCAACAATATGTCCGATACGCGCTTTTGCCATTACCGGGATAGATACTGCATTCATTACTTCTTCCACGATTGTAGGGTCAGCCATACGGGCAACTCCTCCAGCCGCGCGAATATCTGCTGGCACACGTTCTAGCGCCATTACAGCGACAGCTCCAGCTTCTTCAGCGATTTTCGCTTGTTCCGCATTGATGACGTCCATGATGACGCCGCCTTTTTGCATTTCTGCCATTCCGCGTTTTACACGTTCAGTACCTGTTTGAGCCATTTCTTGGTCCCCCTAATCAAGGTATAGTTATATGATTTCTAATCCTTATTGTATCCTAGAAATCCAATAATTCATATGGATATATACTATTTTATTCGGTTTTTAGCGCTTTGAAAATCATTTTTTATTAAAAATTGGGTTTTTTCAGTATATTACGCGAAAGAGCCCTAACATCCATCAGAGCTCTTTCAATTGATTAAAACCAGCAGGTTACCGTATCAACAATGCTTCCCCAAATTCCGGCAAAAAATCCGCCGATACTGCGCATTGTCAAAACAAACCAGTTTGCTTTTTCTACATTTTCTTTTGTAACAAGGTCTACGCCAGCCAGATCGCTGTTAAGGAATCCGTAATCCTTTTCATCACCTGTGTATTCCGCAGTCAGCTTCCCAACCTTGGTTCCTTTTTTCACAGGAGCAGTTAAGTTGTCTTTATTCAGTGTGACCTTCGCTTTGTAATTCTTTTCTTCACCATTTTTGACAGGAAGAGAGAACGCCTTGTTTGTCACAATGCCTACTTCTTTCTCTTTACCCTTATCAACTGAAATTGTTTTATGGCCTTTTACTTGATCGCCTTCAGCATAAATTTCTTTCATGGAGAAATTGTCGAAAGCATAATCAAACATTTTCTTCGTTTCATCGAAACGGCCTGTATGAAGGTTGCCCTTTGCGTTTAAAACAACAGTGATGACACGCATACCGTTGCGTTCAGCTGTTCCTGTAAAGCATGAACCCGCAGAGTCAGTAGAACCTGTTTTCAGTCCGTCTACAGTCGCTTTTTTATACTCGCTGACAAGCCCCTTCAGCATAAAATTCCAGTTCGGCATGTCCATTTCATCATCGGTGCCTTCTCGGAATTTCGTTTTGGCGATACTGGAAGTCTCCAGTATCTCAGGGTAGTCAGTAATCAAGTGATCCGCAAGAATCGCCATATCCTTTGCAGAAACTTCACTTTCTTCATTTACGCTTGTCCCCTCAGGCTGATGCCCGTGAAGATCTTTGTTTTCAAGACCTGTTGCGTTAACAAATTTGTAATCTGTTAACCCTAGTTCTTTTGCTTTTGCATTCATTTTTTCAACAAACTTAGTTTCAGAACCTGCAACGATTTCTGCAATCGCAATAGCAGCAGCATTTGCAGAATAAATTGCTGTAGCTTGATATAATTCTTTTACTGTGTATTTCCCGTCTTTCCGAAGAGGAACGTTTGATAAGCTGTTATCTTGGGAAATTTCATACACATAGTCATCAGGCGTATAGGTTTGGTCCCATTTCACTTTACCTTGATCAATTGCCTCTAATAACAGATACTCTGTCATCATTTTTGTCATACTCGCAATTGGCAGTCTCTTATCTGCATTTTTACTGTAAAGAATTTTACCTGAAGAAGCTTCGATCATAATAGCAGCAGATGCATTGATATCAATTGGATCGCTGGCTGCTTTTGCTTTTGACATTGGAGCCAGACACGTGACAGCTAGAGTTAACACAACCAATGACATCAGTAGCTGTTTACATTTCTTGATGTTCAATCGTACGACCTCCGTATTTCATTTTCTTCATCTATAATTAAGCCGTTAAGGACATTTTCAATGCACAACAGTATAAATTTTATCATAATCAGTATAAAAAAAATAGACAGAGTCAGAGACCCTGTCAAATGTTTTTAATTTGTAACAATTTATTATGAAATTGTATAGTTAGGTGATTCTTTTGTAATCTGTACGTCATGCGGATGGCTTTCGCGAAGTCCTGCGCCTGTCATGCGAATGAACTGAGCTTCTTCTCTTAGCGCACGTAGATCTTTGGACCCGCAATACCCCATACCAGAACGAAGGCCTCCGACTAGCTGATAAACGGTTTCTTCAACTGGTCCTTTGTAAGGTGTGCGTCCTTCAATTCCTTCAGGAACAAATTTTTTGTTTTCTTCTTGGAAGTAACGGTCTTTACTTCCTTTTTCCATTGCAGCAACTGATCCCATGCCGCGGTATACCTTAAATCTTCTGCCTTGGTAAATTTCAGTTTCACCAGGGCTTTCTGATGTGCCTGCAAGCAAGCTTCCGAGCATAACAGCATGTCCGCCGGCTGCCAATGCTTTAGTGATATCGCCAGAGAATTTAATCCCACCGTCGGCTATGATTGTTTTGCCGTGTTTTCTTGCTTCAGTCGCACAATCATAAATTGCTGTAATTTGCGGAACACCGACGCCGGCTACAACACGTGTAGTACAAATTGAACCAGGTCCTATTCCAACTTTGACAACGTCTGCTCCAGCTTCGATAAGCGCTCTTGTCGCTTCAGCTGTTGCCACGTTTCCAGCAATAATGTTTAATTCGGGATACGTTTCACGGATTTTTGTGACTGTGTTTAAAACGCCTTGAGAGTGTCCGTGAGCTGTATCGATAACAATCACATCAACATTGGCTTCAACAAGCTTTTTGACGCGAGTCATTGTATCGCCAGTTACACCAACTGCCGCGCCAACGATCAGGCGGCCGTGAATGTCTTTAGATGAGTTCGGGAACTCAATGACTTTTTCAATGTCTTTAATTGTGATAAGACCTTTTAATTTATTCTGGTCATCTACGAGAGGAAGCTTTTCAATTTTATGTTTCTGCAAAATCTTTTCAGCTTCATCCAGAGTAGTTCCTACAGATGCAGTAACTAGCTCTTCTTTCGTCATGACGTCGCTGATTTTCATTGAGTAGTCAGAAATAAAACGAAGGTCACGGTTTGTAATAATTCCAACAAGCTTCTGGTCTTCTTCGTTATTTACAATCGGAACACCGGAAATTCTGTATTTCCCCATCAAATGCTCCGCATCAAATACTTGGTGATCAGGAGTTAAAAAGAAGGGATTTGTGATAACGCCGCGCTCAGAACGCTTTACTTTATCAACTTGTTCAGCCTGCTGTTCAATGGACATATTTTTGTGAATGATGCCCAAGCCGCCCTGTCTTGCCATTGCAATTGCCATTGCTGATTCTGTTACAGTGTCCATACCTGCGCTGATGACAGGAATATTTAGCTTTAACGTTTTTGTAAGTTCTACAGATAAATCCACATCACGCGGAAGTACCTCAGACTTTGCTGGTACAAGCAGCACATCGTCGAACGTTAAGCCTTCTTTTGAAAATTTACTTTCCCACATTAGTAAATCCCCCTCTTTTCGGCAAAATATTATATGTAGATTATCAACTAGCCAAGAGCATGTCAAGGAAGCGGGAAAGAGTTGAAATATTTAGATAACGGAAAGGATCAAGAAATATACATGACATATCATGAGTGGAAAGACTTAGCGCTATTTTACTCCGTTGAATCAACCCAGAAATTTCTAGAAAAGATTTATACCTTAAACGGTATTGACGATGCGAAAAAAAACTCTTTTAAAAACAGTGAACGGTTTATTTATTTCTTAAAGCATGCCGAATCGTTTTATAAACAAGCCGCATATTCTCCCTTAGAAATCAAACCGATTCTTTTATTTTATGGAATGGCACAGCTTATCAAAGCATGCTTAATTACACGTGATCCTCATTATCCAAGCCATACATCAGTACTGGCACATGGCGTAACAACAAGAAAACGAAAGAAACAAAATTATTGTTTTAGCGATGATGAAGTGAAAATACAACGAAATGGCCTATGCATACATTTTATGAAACATTTATTCGGACAATCGGATATAGTAGATGAACGGTATACCATGAAAAAATTATTAATGGCCATTCCAGAACTTAGCGATATTTTCTACTTTCATCAGAAAGAACGATTTATGACAAAAGTTGAGAAGGATAAGAACGAAATTTTTGTACCGGAGGAAGTAGTAATCAATTACAAAATGTCTGATTCAAGGTTTGCTGAATACATGTCCCATCATTATCAATGGTCTTTTACAAAAAAAAATGAACACGGGCTGCTGTTCGAAATTTCACCACAAGACAAGGAGCCATGGACATCGACCAGCTTATTGTTTGACATGGAAAAGAACCAATATTATATCCCTTCTCAAAGGGAGCAATTTCTGAGGCTTCCCGAAATGACAATTCATTATTTGATTTTGTACAACGTTGGGATGATTGCAAGGTATGAAACAGAATGGTGGTATGAGTTATTAACACAGCATATAAGTGATGACTACGTGTTAATTCAGCAGTTTTTATTAGTAACAGAAAAGAAATTCCCTAAATACGCTTCACAGTTTCTTCTTCATTTTTAACAAACAAAAAACCCAGCTCAATGAGCTGGGTTTAAGCTTGCTTGGCGGCGTCCTACTCTCACAGGGGGAAACCCCCGACTACCATCGGCGCTGAAGAGCTTAACTTCCGTGTTCGGTATGGGAACGGGTGTGACCTCTTCGCTATCGCCACCAAACAAATTGAGAGTGTTCTCTCAAAACTAGATAACAGGTGTGACATCATTCAAAAATATGGTTAAGTCCTCGATCGATTAGTATCTGTCAGCTCCATGTGTCGCCACACTTCCACCTCAGACCTATCAACCTGATCATCTTTCAGGGATCTTACTTCCTTGCGGAATGGGAAATCTCATCTTGAGGGGGGCTTCATGCTTAGATGCTTTCAGCACTTATCCCGTCCGCACATAGCTACCCAGCGATGCCCTTGGCAGAACAACTGGTACACCAGCGGTGCGTCCATCCCGGTCCTCTCGTACTAAGGACAGCTCCTCTCAAATTTCCTGCGCCCGCGACGGATAGGGACCGAACTGTCTCACGACGTTCTGAACCCAGCTCGCGTACCGCTTTAATGGGCGAACAGCCCAACCCTTGGGACCGACTACAGCCCCAGGATGCGATGAGCCGACATCGAGGTGCCAAACCTCCCCGTCGATGTGGACTCTTGGGGGAGATAAGCCTGTTATCCCCGGGGTAGCTTTTATCCGTTGAGCGATGGCCCTTCCATGCGGAACCACCGGATCACTAAGCCCGACTTTCGTCCCTGCTCGACTTGTAGGTCTCGCAGTCAAGCTCCCTTGTGCCTTTACACTCTGCGAATGATTTCCAACCATTCTGAGGGAACCTTTGGGCGCCTCCGTTACCTTTTAGGAGGCGACCGCCCCAGTCAAACTGCCCACCTGACACTGTCTCCCCGCCCGATAAGGGCGGCGGGTTAGAAGGTCAATACAGCCAGGGTAGTATCCCACCGATGCCTCCACCGAAGCTGGCGCTCCGGTTTCCAAGGCTCCTACCTATCCTGTACAAGCTGTACCAACATTCAATATCAGGCTGCAGTAAAGCTCCACGGGGTCTTTCCGTCCTGTCGCGGGTAACCTGCATCTTCACAGGTACTATAATTTCACCGAGTCTCTCGTTGAGACAGTGCCCAGATCGTTGCGCCTTTCGTGCGGGTCGGAACTTACCCGACAAGGAATTTCGCTACCTTAGGACCGTTATAGTTACGGCCGCCGTTTACTGGGGCTTCAATTCGCACCTTCGCTTACGCTAAGCGCTCCTCTTAACCTTCCAGCACCGGGCAGGCGTCAGCCCCTATACTTCGCCTTACGGCTTCGCAGAGACCTGTGTTTTTGCTAAACAGTCGCCTGGGCCTATTCACTGCGGCTCTCTCGGGCTTGCACCCTAACAGAGCACCCCTTCTCCCGAAGTTACGGGGTCATTTTGCCGAGTTCCTTAACGAGAGTTCTCTCGATCACCTTAGGATTCTCTCCTCGCCTACCTGTGTCGGTTTGCGGTACGGGCACCTCTCACCTCGCTAGAGGCTTTTCTTGGCAGTGTGGAATCAGGAACTTCGCTACTATATTTCGCTCGCCATCACAGCTCAGCCTTATGGGAAACGGATTTGCCTATTTCCCAGCCTAACTGCTTGGACGCGGATATCCAATACCGCGCTTACCCTATCCTCCTGCGTCCCCCCATTGCTCAAATGGTGAGGAGGTGGTACAGGAATATCAACCTGTTGTCCATCGCCTACGCCTTTCGGCCTCGGCTTAGGTCCCGACTAACCCTGAGCGGACGAGCCTTCCTCAGGAAACCTTAGGCATTCGGTGGAGGGGATTCTCACCCCTCTTTCGCTACTCATACCGGCATTCTCACTTCTAAGCGCTCCACCAGTCCTTCCGGTCTGGCTTCACAGCCCTTAGAACGCTCTCCTACCACTGTTCGAAGAACAGTCCGCAGCTTCGGTGATACGTTTAGCCCCGGTACATTTTCGGCGCAGAGTCACTCGACCAGTGAGCTATTACGCACTCTTTAAATGGTGGCTGCTTCTAAGCCAACATCCTGGTTGTCTAAGCAACTCCACATCCTTTTCCACTTAACGTATACTTTGGGACCTTAGCTGGCGGTCTGGGCTGTTTCCCTTTCGACTACGGATCTTATCACTCGCAGTCTGACTCCCAAGGATAAGTCATTGGCATTCGGAGTTTGACTGAATTCGGTAACCCGGTAGGGGCCCCTAGTCCAATCAGTGCTCTACCTCCAAGACTCTTACCTTGAGGCTAGCCCTAAAGCTATTTCGGAGAGAACCAGCTATCTCCAGGTTCGATTGGCATTTCACCCCTACCCACACCTCATCCCCGCACTTTTCAACGTGCGTGGGTTCGGGCCTCCATTCAGTGTTACCTGAACTTCACCCTGGACATGGGTAGATCACCTGGTTTCGGGTCTACGACCACGTACTCATGCGCCCTATTCAGACTCGCTTTCGCTGCGGCTCCGCATCTTCTGCTTAACCTTGCACGGGATCGTAACTCGCCGGTTCATTCTACAAAAGGCACGCCATCACCCGTTAACGGGCTCTGACTACTTGTAGGCACACGGTTTCAGGATCTCTTTCACTCCCCTTCCGGGGTGCTTTTCACCTTTCCCTCACGGTACTGGTTCACTATCGGTCACTAGGGAGTATTTAGCCTTGGGAGATGGTCCTCCCGGATTCCGACGGAATTTCACGTGTTCCGCCGTACTCAGGATCCACTCAGGAGAGAACGAAGTTTTGACTACAGGGCTGTTACCTCCTATGGCGGGCCTTTCCAGACCTCTTCATCTACCTCGTTCTTTTGTAACTCCGTACAGAGTGTCCTACAACCCCAAGAGGCAAGCCTCTTGGTTTGGGCTAATCCCGTTTCGCTCGCCGCTACTCAGGGAATCGCATTTGCTTTCTCTTCCTCCGGGTACTTAGATGTTTCAGTTCCCCGGGTCTGCCTTCTCATATCCTATGAATTCAGATATGGATACCACTCCATTACGAGTGGTGGGTTTCCCCATTCGGAAATCTCCGGATCAAAGCTTGCTTACAGCTCCCCGAAGCATATCGGTGTTCGTCCCGTCCTTCATCGGCTCCTAGTGCCAAGGCATCCACCGTGCGCCCTTTCTAACTTAACCGTTAAAAAGAATCACTATGTGATATCTTGTGTTACTAATTGAATGTGATGTCTACTGTTATCTAGTTTTCAAAGAACACGTTGGTGGAGCCTAGCGGGATCGAACCGCTGACCTCCTGCGTGCAAAGCAGGCGCTCTCCCAGCTGAGCTAAGGCCCCGTTATATAAGATGGTGGGCCTGAGTGGACTCGAACCACCGACCTCACGCTTATCAGGCGTGCGCTCTAACCAGCTGAGCTACAGGCCCATCTTAACTTATTCAAGGAACAAAGTTCCTTCAAAACTAAACAAGACAGGGAACGTTCTGTTTATAAGACCCAAGGTCTTATATTCCGTAAAATATCCTTAGAAAGGAGGTGATCCAGCCGCACCTTCCGATACGGCTACCTTGTTACGACTTCACCCCAATCATCTGTCCCACCTTCGGCGGCTGGCTCCTAAAAGGTTACCTCACCGACTTCGGGTGTTACAAACTCTCGTGGTGTGACGGGCGGTGTGTACAAGGCCCGGGAACGTATTCACCGCGGCATGCTGATCCGCGATTACTAGCGATTCCAGCTTCACGCAGTCGAGTTGCAGACTGCGATCCGAACTGAGAACAGATTTGTGGGATTGGCTTAACCTCGCGGTTTCGCTGCCCTTTGTTCTGTCCATTGTAGCACGTGTGTAGCCCAGGTCATAAGGGGCATGATGATTTGACGTCATCCCCACCTTCCTCCGGTTTGTCACCGGCAGTCACCTTAGAGTGCCCAACTGAATGCTGGCAACTAAGATCAAGGGTTGCGCTCGTTGCGGGACTTAACCCAACATCTCACGACACGAGCTGACGACAACCATGCACCACCTGTCACTCTGCCCCCGAAGGGGACGTCCTATCTCTAGGATTGTCAGAGGATGTCAAGACCTGGTAAGGTTCTTCGCGTTGCTTCGAATTAAACCACATGCTCCACCGCTTGTGCGGGCCCCCGTCAATTCCTTTGAGTTTCAGTCTTGCGACCGTACTCCCCAGGCGGAGTGCTTAATGCGTTAGCTGCAGCACTAAGGGGCGGAAACCCCCTAACACTTAGCACTCATCGTTTACGGCGTGGACTACCAGGGTATCTAATCCTGTTCGCTCCCCACGCTTTCGCTCCTCAGCGTCAGTTACAGACCAGAGAGTCGCCTTCGCCACTGGTGTTCCTCCACATCTCTACGCATTTCACCGCTACACGTGGAATTCCACTCTCCTCTTCTGCACTCAAGTTCCCCAGTTTCCAATGACCCTCCCCGGTTGAGCCGGGGGCTTTCACATCAGACTTAAGAAACCGCCTGCGAGCCCTTTACGCCCAATAATTCCGGACAACGCTTGCCACCTACGTATTACCGCGGCTGCTGGCACGTAGTTAGCCGTGGCTTTCTGGTTAGGTACCGTCAAGGTACCGCCCTATTCGAACGGTACTTGTTCTTCCCTAACAACAGAGCTTTACGATCCGAAAACCTTCATCACTCACGCGGCGTTGCTCCGTCAGACTTTCGTCCATTGCGGAAGATTCCCTACTGCTGCCTCCCGTAGGAGTCTGGGCCGTGTCTCAGTCCCAGTGTGGCCGATCACCCTCTCAGGTCGGCTACGCATCGTTGCCTTGGTGAGCCGTTACCTCACCAACTAGCTAATGCGCCGCGGGTCCATCTGTAAGTGGTAGCCGAAGCCACCTTTTATGTTTGAACCATGCGGTTCAAACAACCATCCGGTATTAGCCCCGGTTTCCCGGAGTTATCCCAGTCTTACAGGCAGGTTACCCACGTGTTACTCACCCGTCCGCCGCTAACATCAGGGAGCAAGCTCCCATCTGTCCGCTCGACTTGCATGTATTAGGCACGCCGCCAGCGTTCGTCCTGAGCCAGGATCAAACTCTCCGATAAATGGATCACAGGTTAAGTTCACCGCATCCTGCGGCGACACCTGTGTGACCTGCGTCGTGCAGGCCCTAGTTTGACTGACTACGCACATCGCTGTGCGATTTATAAAAATGAATTAACAGGTACGTTTTGTCTTGTTTAGTTTTCAAAGAACTTTGTGTGCTTCTCTCGAAGCGACTACTTAATAGTAACATTTTTAGTTAACTAGGTCAATACTTTTTTGAAAAAGTTTTTACTAGTCATAATGGTCATGCTTGTGTCTTTAAAAAGACAACAGAAATGATTATACCATAATTTTTATGACTGTAAAGGGTTATGACACAAAAAAGCGCAGCTATTTCAGCTGCGCTTTTTCTCACACTTCTTCTTGTTCTTCTTCATTCTCATCTTCTTCGTTTTTCTCTACTAAAGCTACTGTAGCAACATGCTCTTCTTCTGCCATTCTGATGAGACGCACACCTTGAGTGACACGTCCGGTGATGGAGATATCATTGATGTCCATTCTGATGAGTACGCCGCTAGCTGTAATAATCATTAGATCCTCTTCACCTTTAGTAGCTTTCACTGCTACTAGTTGGCCGTTGTTCTCGGTGATTTTCGCTGTTTTGAGTCCTTTTCCGCCCCGGCTTTGGGTTCTGTACTCTTCAGCCGGAGTTCGTTTTCCGTACCCTTTTTCAGTTACGATAAGGACGTGTGATTCTTCCTCTAATATCTCCATGCCGACAACAACGTCGTCATCCGTCAGGGTGATGCCTTTTACGCCCGCCGCAGTTCTTCCCATCTCCCGGACATCTGTTTCAGGGAAACGGATCAGTAAACCGTTTTTCGTTCCAATGATGATTTGTTTTGTGCCGTCAGTCAGACGTACACCCATCAGTTCATCATCTTCACGAAGACTCAGAGCGATTAGACCATTGTTGCGGATATTAGCGAATTGAGATAGCGATGTTCGTTTTGAAACCCCATGCTTTGTAGTGAAGAAAAGGTAAAGCTCCGCATTGAATTCCGTGACTGGAATAATCGCGTTGATCCACTCACCCTTTTCTACCTCCAGCAGGTTAATAATCGGGATTCCTTTTGCCGTTCTGCCGTATTCAGGGATTTCATACCCTTTTGCACGATACACTTTCCCCTTGTTCGAGAAGAAGAGAATCGTGTCATGAGTTGACGTAGAGATCAAATGCTCAACGAAATCATCTTCGTTTGTTCCCATACCTTGTACACCTTTTCCGCCTCGTTTTTGACTGCGGTAAGTTGATGCAGGAAGACGTTTGACGTATCCGTTGTGCGTCAGAGTAACTACGATATTTTCTCTCTCGATGAGATCTTCATCTTCAATTGTCTCCAGTCCAGAAGTGACGATCTCAGTACGTCTTTCATCGTTAAAACGCTCTTTGATTTCCGTGAGTTCTTCACGAATGATCTCAAGCACTTTATATTCATTTGCCAAGATGTCTTTTAGCTCTGCAATTAATTTAACAAGAGATTGGTATTCTTCTTCTATCTTTTCACGTTCCAGTCCCGTTAAACGCTGGAGCCTCATATCAAGGATCGCTTGTGCTTGCTTCTCTGTCAGTGAGAATTGTTCAATTAAACCTGTTCTCGCAATTTCAGCCGTTTGAGAATTACGGATAAGGGAGATAACTGCATCGAGATGATCCAGTGCAACTCTCAATCCTTCCAGGATATGAGCTCTCGCTTCCGCTTTACGCAATTCATAAGCAGTACGGCGTCTAATGACAACTTTTTGATGGTCAAGGTAATGCTCTAGGCATTGCTTAAGAGTTAAAACTTTCGGCTGGCCATCAACAAGTGCAAGCAGGTTGATGCCAAAAGATGTTTGTAGAGCAGTTTGTTTGTACAGATTGTTTAAGATGACATTTGCATTGGCGTCGCGTCTGATTTCAATGACAATTCTCATACCTGTACGATCTGACTCATCACGCAGATCTGTGATACCCTCTATCTTTTTGTCCCTTACGAGATCAGCAATTTTCTCAATTAATTTCGCCTTATTCACTTGGTAAGGTAACTCTGTAACGATAATTCTTTCTTTACCCGAAGATGTTTGTTCGATCTCAGCTTTTGCCCGGATCGTGATAGAGCCTCGGCCTGATTCGTATGCTTTCCGGATACCGCTGCGTCCCAAGATTTGACCCGCGGTCGGGAAATCAGGCCCTGGAATGACTTCCATAAGCTCTGGAATTGTAATGTCCGGATTCTCACTGACAGCAAGTACACCGTCAATGATTTCTCCCAGCTGGTGCGGAGGAATGTTTGTTGCCATACCTACCGCAATGCCGGCAGCACCGTTCACGAGCAGATTCGGGAACCTTGAAGGCATAACGACAGGTTCTCTTTCTGACCCGTCATAGTTATCCTGGTAATCGATTGTGTCTTTTGTGATGTCACGAAGAATCTCCATTGAGATTTTAGACATTCTTGCTTCTGTATAACGCATGGCCGCCGCTGAGTCTCCGTCAACAGAACCGAAGTTTCCATGACCGTCAACGAGCATATAACGGTAGTTGAAATCCTGAGCCATTCTGACCATGGATTCATATACCGCTGAATCACCGTGCGGGTGGTATTTCCCGATAACTTCTCCAACGATACGCGCGGATTTTTTATAAGGCTTGTCACTTGTCATGCCTAAATCATTCATTGCATACAAAATCCGTCTATGAACCGGTTTTAAACCGTCTCGAACATCCGGAAGAGCACGGGACACGATAACGCTCATTGCATAATCCAAGAAGGACGTACGCATTTCCTGACTGATATTTATTTCACGAACTTGTGGTGTGTTTTGTTCACTCATTAAAAAACCTCCCTGAAGTATCACATGAAATATGTGGGAGTAGATTGTCCATTATGACCTTCAATACGATTTCACTATTCTCCATTATATCAATAAACTTATGATTATACACATTAAATTGCTAGAATATATAGGTATTGCAAGCATTGCTGCATCTGATCTTGTTCAGAAAAAAGCCTTATTTCTTATTGGAAATAAGGCTTTTTATGATTAGATGTCAAGATTTTTAACGTATCTCGCATTCGCTTCTATGAAGTTTCGGCGCGGTTCTACCTTGTCGCCCATAAGCATTTCAAAAGTCTCGTCCGCATCCATTGCATCTTCAAGAGTTACCTGAAGAAGTGTTCTGGAACTAGGATCCATGGTTGTCTCCCATAGCTGGGTGGCATTCATTTCACCAAGACCTTTGTAACGCTGCAGTCCAGGCTTAGGCGTTTGAGGAAGAGTTTTTAACAGCTCTTCCAGCTCCTTGTCATTGTACGCATATTCAACGCGTTTCCCCTGTTGAACCTTGTAGAGCGGCGGCTGCGCAATGTACACGTAGCCATTTTCGATAATTTGGCGCATATATCTGTAAAAGAACGTTAACAGCAGTGTTCTGATGTGCGCGCCGTCAACATCGGCATCTGTCATAATGACAACTTTGTGGTAACGGGCTTTCTCAAGGTTGAAGTCTTCCCCAATACCTGTGCCGAGCGCTGTGATCATAGAGCGAACTTCGTTGTTAGAAAGGATTTTATCCAGTCTGGCCTTTTCAACGTTTAGGATTTTACCTCTAAGCGGCAAAATGGCTTGGAAATGTCTGTCGCGTCCTTGTTTAGCAGATCCTCCGGCAGAGTCGCCCTCTACGATATATAACTCGGAGATGCTCGGATCTTTTGAAGAGCAGTCCGCTAACTTACCGGGCAAGTTGGAAATTTCCAAAGCACTCTTACGACGTGTTAGTTCACGGGCTTTTTTCGCAGCCATTCTTGCTCTTGCCGCCATTAAGCCTTTATCGACAATTTTTTTGGCTGCATCTGGATTTTCCAGCATAAATGTTTCCATCGCCGTAGAAAATAACGTATCGGTGATCGTCCGTGCTTCTGAGTTGCCCAGCTTTGTTTTCGTTTGGCCCTCAAACTGCGGATCAGGGTGTTTGATTGAAATAATCGCTGTCAGCCCTTCCCTTACGTCATCTCCGCTTAGGTTTGGATCATTTTCTTTAATAAGCCCTTTTTTTCTGGCGTAATCGTTGATAACACGAGTCAGGCCCGTTTTGAAGCCAGCTTCATGGGTACCGCCTTCGTACGTGTTAATGTTGTTTGTAAACGAGTAAATGTTGCTTGTGTAGCTGTCATTGTATTGCAAAGCCACTTCAACCGTAATGCCGTCCTTTTCGCCTTCAATGTAAATCGGCTCTTCATGGACAACCTCTTTAGAGCGGTTTAAATACTCTACATAACTTTTAATTCCGCCTTCGTAATGGTATTCATTTTTGCGCTCTTGTCCTTCACGTTTATCTTCAATCGTGATGTTTACGCCCTTTGTTAAAAAGGCTAATTCACGCACGCGGTTGGCAAGCAGATCGTAATCATACTCGGTTGTTTCTGAGAAAATTTCAGGGTCCGGGACAAAATGTGTCGTCGTTCCTGTATGATCCGTTTCGCCAATGATTTCAAGGTCTGTAACCGGAACTCCGCGTTTATAGGTTTGGCGGTGAATTTTACCGTCACGGTGAACCGTCACATCAAGCTCTGTTGATAGTGCGTTTACGACCGACGCACCTACACCGTGTAATCCTCCGGATACTTTATAGCCGCTTCCGTCAAATTTTCCTCCGGCATGAAGCACCGTCATAATGACTTCTACCGCAGGACGGCCCATTTTTTCATGAATACCGACTGGAATACCGCGGCCATTATCTACAACCGTGATACTGTTGTCTTTTTCGATTTGGATATTGATATCCGTGCAATAACCGGCGAGGGCTTCGTCAATACTATTGTCGACAATTTCCCATACCAGGTGGTGAAGGCCTTTACTGTTTGTCGAACCGATATACATCCCCGGTCTTTTACGAACAGCTTCCAATCCTTCTAGTACCTGTATCTGATTTTCATCATAACTGTTTTGCTGCTGTTCCATAGCCACGTCATTCACCTACACTTTTCTAAACGATATATTCGTGATAAAAAATTTCTAAGAATCTATTTCAAACATAAATTGCGCACGTTTTTTTAATGTGCTGGAAGATAAGGGAGAGTAATATATATTCTGAACCGTGACTACGATAGATTTGGGCGTGCCGTTTACGGAAGGCACCACCTTGTGTTTCTGTTTTTTCAGAAATTCTTCAACAATAGGCGACATGTTGGCTTTAAAGTCAAAAATGCCGACAATATCTCGTGTTGAAACCACAAAGTCATCACCTAAATGAATATACAATTGCTCACCTCATTTCTTCACTTCACTAACGCACCATTTTGCACACGGAACATTCCTGCTTGACGTAAGGTTTCGTGATCAATGCCATCAACGCTTGTCGTTGTGACAAACGTTTGTACACGGCCTTGGATCGTATGAAGCAAGTGTGACTGGCGATAATCATCCAGTTCACTCAGTACATCATCCAATAGTAAAATGGGATATTCTCCGATTTCTTCATGGATCAGGTCAATCTCCGCCAGCTTAAGGGACAACGCCGTCGTTCGCTGCTGTCCTTGAGAACCATACGTCTGCACATCGCGTCCGTTCACATAGAAAAGAACATCATCGCGATGAGGCCCTGACAGCGTCACACCACGCTCAATTTCTTTTTCTCTTAATTTAGAAAACGCTTCTTGATAGCTATCTCCTATTTTCGACAAATCTAGGGGATCTGATACATCAAGAGCTGTATGGTATTTCAGCGTCAGTTCTTCAAGCCCTCTTGAGATGCCTGCATGGATGGGCTGCGCCCATTTCTCGAGCTGTGCTGTAAACTGCAGGCGTTTTACGACGACTTTTGCTGCAACTTCTACAAGCTGATCGGTCAGAACATCGAGCATCGTCCGGTCAGTTTGTTTTCTTGTTTGCAGCTGTTTCAAAAAATGATTCCGCTGGGAAAGGATTTTCTGGTAAAGAGAAAGATCATGAAGGTAGACGGGAGAAACCTGTCCGATTTCCATGTCAAGAAACCGCCTTCTCACTTGAGGGCTTCCCTTTACAAGATTTAAATCTTCCGGCGCGAACATAATGGTGTTGAGGGCCCCGACATACTGGCTGAGCTTTTGCTGTTCAATATGATTGACCTTGCCCTTTTTACCCTTTTTGGAGATGACGAGCTGCATCGGGATCGCCCCGTTTTGCTTCATCACTCTTCCCTCTATTTTAGCATAGTCTTTGTCCCACCGTATAAGTTCTTTGTCATTTGATGTCCGGTGCGATTTCGCCATGGACAAGACATAGATCGCCTCCATGAGGTTTGTCTTCCCCTGGGCGTTTTCTCCGATGATCACATTTACTTTATTTTCAAATTGAAGTTCAGCATGGTCGTAGTTGCGGTAAGATGTCAGTTCTAAGTTCTGGATATACAATCAGTGTCACCCGCTTTAATTGACGACTTGAAATGAACCAAATCCTTCAATCTCTACCACATCTCCAACATACAGCTTTCTGCCCCGGCGGTTGTCCGGCTCATCGTTCACAAGCACTTCATGCTCGCTTAAAAACCACTTCGCCATACCGCCAGACTGAATCACATCGGCTAATTTTAAGAATTGTCCGAGTGGAATCATCTCTGTATCAATTGAAATCGGATTTGCCATTATATCGACCTCTTTCAAATATCACTAATATCTAATTGTACTAAAAAAAAACGAATTAGGGAAAGGGAAAACTTGTCGGAGCAGATACCGAATAGAAAAGCTGCCGACGAGTCGGCAGCAGTGTATCGGATTAATAGGTTCTGACAGGAAGGATAAGCTGTACAATCGTTTCATCATTCGGCGTGCGAATTAAGAAAGGTCTCATTGCGCCTGTAAAGCTTACGCGTATTTCTGCTCCTTCAAGCACCTTTAGTGCATCCAGCATATATTTTGGACTAAAAGAGATATTTAATTCCTCACCTTCAATTTGATCCGCAGCAATTGCTTCCACAACTTTACCGATTTCTGGAGAATTGGAAGAAATTTCAATGGATTCAGCCGGTTTTGCGGACAGTTTTACAACGTTGTTGCGTCCCTCTCTAGCTAAAAGAGATGCACGATCAATGGCCTGAAGGAATTCTTTTGTGTTCACAATGATTTCTGTTTTGCTGTCTTGCGGAATCAGGCTGGTTGTGTCTGGATAATTCCCGTCCAGAAGCCGTGAGAAGAATAAGACGTTTTTCGCTTTAAACAGAACTTGGGTTTCTGTGATGACGATATCTACAAGTTCCTGGTTGTCATCTAAAATCTTGCTGAGTTCAGTTAAACTTTTTCCCGGAATCACGACGTTATAAGATCTGTCTTCTGGAATATCAAGTTTCGCCTTTCTTAAAGCAAGACGGTGGCTATCCGTTGCAGTGCATAATAATTCACTTTGCTCCACTTTCCAGTTTACACCTGTCAAGATAGGGCGTGTTTCTGAGGTGGACACTGCAAATACTGTTTGTCTGATTAGATTTTTTAACAAATCAGTTGGGATCTGAATCGCATGATGCTCTTCAATCTGCGGCAAGTGCGGATACTCATCAGCATCCAGTCCGTTTAGATTAAATTCAGCTTTACCAGAACGGATAATCGTCAAATACTGATTTTGGACTTCGATTTCTACAGTTGCCATCGGCAATTTTTTTACAATTTCACTAAAAAAGCGAGCCTGTAAAACGATACTTCCGGGCTGTTCAATAGTGACGATTTCTTTATCTCCTTCTTCTTTTGGAATGAAGGATTCAATAGAAATATCTGAGTCACTCCCTGTAAAGGATACTCCATCATCTGATGCAACAATTTTAATACCAGTCAGAATGGGAATCGTGGTTCTGGATGAAACTGCTTTTAATACATCTTGGACACTTTCAACAAGACGATCTTTTTGAATCGTGAATTTCATTTTTATCCTCCTAACGGATAATGTATTAATATATATATTTATAAAAAATAGTAGAAGTAATAGTAGGGTCTGTGGATTTGTGGATAAGTTGTGAAAAAGACAGGAAACACAGCCTATCCACATGTGGACAGACTGTGTATGACTTCCGAAAAGTTATTCACACTTTCCCCGCTTCCCCGGTCCTGCTATTTAAGCTGTTCTTTAATTTCTTTTACATGCTGCTGAAGCTGTTCATCATCTGCCAGCAGTTTTGAAATTTTTTCATGCGCATGAATAACGGTCGTATGATCACGTCCTCCAAACTCTTCACCGATTTTAGGAAGAGAGGAATCAGTCATTTCCCTTGATAAGTACATGGCGATTTGACGCGGAAAAGCTACTGACTTTGTCCGTTTTTTTGCTTTGAAATCCTCGAGTTTAATATTAAATTGCTGGCCTACTACCCTCTGAATTTCCTTTATCGTAATGACTTTCGGTTTTGAGGAAGGAATAATATCTTTCAACGCCTCAGCGGCCAGATCAGCATTAATATCTTTATTAATTAAAGATGAATAAGCGACAACTCTGATTAATGCTCCTTCGAGTTCCCGAATATTGCTGTCGATTTGATTCGCGATGTAAAGCATAACCTCGTTCGGAATATCGAGGCCTTCTGCTTTGGCTTTTTTTCTTAAAATTGCAATTCTCGTTTCTAGATCAGGCGGTGTGATATCTGTAATAAGTCCCCATTCAAAACGTGAGCGCAATCTGTCCTCAAGTGTCGGAATTTCCTTTGGCGGTCGGTCACTTGAAATGACGATTTGTTTGCTTTCTTCGTGCAATGTGTTAAATGTATGGAAAAATTCTTCCTGGGTTTGTTCTTTCCCCGCTAAAAATTGAATATCATCTATCAAAAGCACATCAACATTTCGATAGCGATTGCGGAAGTCGACGGCTTTATTATCTCGGATAGAGTTGATGAATTCGTTTGTAAATTTCTCAGAAGACAGATAAACCACTTTGGCAGAAGGATTATGATCTATTACATAATGGCCGATCGCATGCATTAAGTGCGTTTTCCCTAAGCCGACGCCCCCATAGATAAATAAAGGGTTGTAAGCTTTCGCGGGCGCTTCCGCTACTGCGAGGGAAGCAGCATGTGCAAATCGGTTTCCAGATCCGATGACAAAAGTATCAAAAGTATATTTTGGATTGAGCATATTTTGAGGAAAATCAGATGTATCTTCTTTGACCGCTTTTTTGACTTGCGGTTTCGGCATAAAGTCCTCAACATCTTGATTTTGAGGAATGACAAACTTAATGCTCAATTCTTCCCCGGTTAATTCATATATAGTATCTGCAATCAGATGCAAGTATCTGGACTCCAGCCAGTCTCTGGCAAATTCATTGGGAGCCGTGATTGTTAATGTATCGCCTTGCAGTGAGTGGGCTTTGGTTGACTTCATCCAAGTCTCAAAACTCGGTTTGCTCAACTTTTTTTCGATTTGAGCAAGGGCTTGGTTCCACAGGTCTAATATATTTTCCAT